>SLDI01000351.1:0-2887 GCA_007125385.1 Phycisphaeraceae bacterium
CACCGCCACCGGGCCCAGCACGTAGCCGCCCCAATCGCCGCCGGCCAGCTCGGCCAACGCCGTGCGGGCCGCCTCGTGCTCGGCCGCCAGCAGCGCGATCGGCGCGTGGAACCGTCGCACCTGCCCGGTGTCCGGCTCGACCGTCGCCGCCTCGAACGCCCCGCTGTCGTTGCATTGCACCGCGCAGCACGCCGCCTCGGCGATGGGCATCTGAAGCACCAGCGAGCCGGAGTAGTCCGCAATGCCGCCCATCACGTCCAATCGCCCCGGCGCCCGCGCGGCGTACACGGCCGCGCCGGCGTCGAACCAGTCGGCCAGCGCCGGCTCGTCACGATGCAGCTCGCCAATCCAGGCGACAAACTTTGAAAGGTCTTCGCTCATGCTCGCTCAGCCCTCGTGTCGTCGCCGGCGTCGGGTGCACCTCAAGAAAGCAGCCCGGTGCGACACAGCATCGCGCAGCGTGCTGTGTGGCAACCCCGGTTCACCCGCTGGCGACCTCCGAATAACCGCGAAGAAGCGAAGAAGGCGAAGGACGCGCAGGAGATTCAGTTGGTTTATTGATCCTTGAATGGTTACATTAACCCCAAGTCGTGGGGTGCCACGGCTTGTCCCGAAGGGCAAGCCGTGCACTTGCCGACGATCGCACGGCTTGCCGCTTCGCGGTCAAGCCGTGGCACCCTGAGTACGTCCCATCTGGGTAAAGTCAACCATTCAATGGTCAATAATCCTTTGCAGCTTCGCTCCTTCGCGGTTTGTTGCGGGACGCACGGCGGTTCGGGTTGTTCAAGGGTCCCGCTACCTTACTTGAGGCGCACTCCCGGCGTCGTCATGTTCAACACACGTCAGCAACCCATGATCGCTCAGCGCCTGGCGCAGCGCCGGCTCGAACGCGGCCCGCAGTGGCGCATTGGCGTAACCCACCCACGCCACCTCCGCTTCCAGGTTCAGCGGCGCGTCCAGCTCCGCCCCCGCCGCGTCGGTCAGCACCACGCCGGCGGCCTCGGCGATGCGGGCGGTGCACAGGTCGTAGGGGTGGCAGCACAGCCCCAGCGCCCGGCCGCGCTGCCGGAGGACCGGCGCCACCAGCGGGCGCAGGTCCGCCACCACGCGGTCGTGGCCCATCATCAGCTCATAGAGCTGCCCGCCGGTGCTTGCGTATTGATCTTCGAAGCACAGTGCCTTGCCCGCCGGCTGGGCGCCGAGCAGCGCGGCGGTGACCTGCTCGTCGATCGACGCCAGCACGTCGCGCGCCCCGGGAAAGAAGCGGGCGAAGCTGACGCAGCCATGCTCGATCCGCGTGGCGCGCGAGGGCCTGGGGGTCAGCGGCCGGCTCCGGCCGGTGAACCGATCGATCCGCCGCGCCTCGACCGGGCCCTGGCCACAGACCCAGAGTTGGTCGCAGGCGTGCTGCTTGACAAGCGGGATCTCCGTCTGCACCGCCAGCTCGATGTCGCGCAGCGACGTGGCCGGCCCGCGATTGGGCGCCACGCCCGTGAGGATCCACGCCGGGCGCTTCTGGTACATCAGCCCGCGCGTCCCGTCGATCGGGTCGACGAGCACGCGGAACACCGCGTCGGCGGCGCGGGCGGACCGCGGCAGGACCAGCCCCTCGCCGGGCAGGCCCTCGGCCAGCAGCAGCAGCGGTGTGTCAGCGGCGGCCTGCTCCAGGTGCTCGATCAACAACGCCTCGCCGACCTTGTCGATGGCGAAGATCGTGTCGCCCTCATCCTCGTGCGCCACCGCGGCGAGCTCCTCGACCGCCTGGGCCTCGCACCGCCGCACCACCGCGGCGCGGATCGCCTCGTGCATCTGCCGGATCGCCTCGAGCAGCCGCAGCGACTCAGCCATCGCTCACCTCGCTCATCGTCGCGTCCAGGTGGTGCACATCGCCGGCGACCGCGCGCAGCTCCGCCGCCTTGGCCTCCGGCCAGGTGTCGGCGATGAACCCGCCTCCGCCAACCTCCGGGCCGGCGAGGAACTTCAAGAGGTTCGGCCGACGCAGCGGCGGATGCAGCTCGATGTGGAACCCGAAGCCCGGATGCGCCCGCCCATCCGTCGGCGCCTGGTGCAGCGCCATGACGTAGGGAAACGGCATCGACCAGAGGTTGTCCAGCCGCGTCAGCGTGCGCTTGAGCACGTCGGCCAGGTCTTCGAGCTCACCCGGCGACAGCTCCGCGATGCTCGGCACCATGCGCCGCGGCGCGACGAATGTCTCGTAGGCGTAGCGGGCGCAGTAGGGCACGAAGCTGATCGCCTCGCCGCGCCGCTCGAGCACGCGCGAGCCGTCGGCAAGCTCGGCGGCGATCATGTCGCCCAGCAGCGATCCGCCGGTGCGCTCGTAATGCTCGGCGCACGCGGCGGCCTCCTGCTCGATCGTCGGAAACACGAAGTTGGTCGCGTAGATCTGGCAGTGCGGGTGCGGGTTGGACACGCCCACCTGCTCGCCGTTGTTCTCGAAGATGAGCACGTGGTTGACCCCGGCCCGGCCGCCAAGCTCGCGGTGCTGCTGCTGCCACGTCGCCAGCAGCTCGACGACGCGCCGCGGCTCGAGCTGCGCCAGGCGCAGGTCGTGACGCGGGTGGTAGCAGACGACGCGCGAGACCCCGCGGGCGGGGCGGGCGGCGTACGGGGCGGGCGGGTGCGTGGTGGATGTCGGCGCGTCACCGCCGACGCAGGGATGATCGTTGTCGAAGACGAACACGCCGGTGTAGGCGTCGTTGACCGCTCCGCCGACGCGTGCGTTGCCCGGGCACAGGTAGCAGCGCGGGTCGTACGCCGGCGCCGGCGCGGCCGCCGGGGCGTGCTCCTGCCCGGACCAGGGGCGGGCGTCGCGATGGGCCGCGATCACCACCCACTGCCGGCGCAACGGGTGCCAGCGTTGTTCCCA
>SLDI01000511.1:0-2882 GCA_007125385.1 Phycisphaeraceae bacterium
GGTCTTCTCTTATCGGTGTGCATCAGTGTGCATCGGTGGTTTCAACTCCTCCCCCGTCACGGCAGAGGCCTACACCTTGCCCGTCTCCGTCAGGTGCCTGAGCACCGCCTCGACAAACCGCGCCCCACGCTGCTCGTAGCTGGCGAACTGATCCCACGAGGCACAACCCGGGCTCAGCAAGACCACGTCGCCGCGACGCGCGCGCCGCGCGATCTCGCCCACGGCGGCGTCCAGCTCGCCGGCGCGGACGACCTCGGCCTGCCCGTCGCCCGCCTCCGCGGCGTCGGCGATCACCTCGCCGGTGCCACCGATGGTGTAGATCGCCCGGCAATGCGCCCGCGCAAACCGCGCCAGCGCGGCCAGGTCGCTGCCCTTGTCGTAGCCGCCGAGAATCGCATGCACGCACCCGGCATCGAAGCTGGCGATGGCGAGACGCGCCGCCTCCGGCGTGGTGGCCTTGGAGTCGTTGTAGCAGCGCACGCCGGCGTGCTCGGCGACAAGCTGGAGGCGGTGCGGCAGGCCGGTGAAGTCCGCCAGCGCCGCGGCGGCGTCGGCACCGGTGATCCCGACCGCCCAGAGCGCATCCAGTGCGCACACCGCGTTGCGCACGTTGTGGGCGCCGGGCAGATTCAGCGGCAGCTCCGGCAGGTCCTCGCAGATGCGCGTGCCCGGCAGCGGTGGCCCGACGTGCTGCTCGATCACGTGCCCAACGCCCGGCCGCAGGTGCTCGGTCACGCCCGCGCCCAGCACCGCGATGTCGCCCGGCTGCTGGTGATCGAAGATCGCCTGCTTGGCGGCGACGTAGGCCTCGAATGAGCCGTGCCAGTCCAGGTGGTTGGGCGCGATGTTGGTCACGACGGCGATGTGGGGGGACCACCGGTCCTCGGCCAGGCCGTGGAGCATGAAGCTCGAAAGCTCCAGGACGACCCAGTCCTCGGCTGCGATGTCGTCGAGACACTCAAGCAATGAGCCGCCCAGGTTGCCGCCGACCCAGACGCGGGGGGGGCGCGGATTTCGGATGTCGGATTTCGGATTTGAGCCAACGCAGCGCTTGAGGATGTGGCCGATCATCGCGGTGACGGTCGACTTGCCCGCCGAGCCGGTGACGCCGATGACGCGCCGGCGATCGGGCAGGCGCTGGGTGAGCAGGCGGATCTCGCTGGTGACCGGCACGGACGCGGCGCGGGCGGCGGCGAGGTATTCGTTGTCCGGCGGCACGGCCGGGTTGGCCACGACAAGCTCGGCCTCGCGAAAGTCGCGCTCGGCGTGCCCGGCGAGGCGGTAGGTCACGTTCTTCAGATCGGCGATTTTTCCCAGGCTGTCACGCAGCTCGCCTTCGCCGAGGCGATCGGTCACGACCACCCTGGCCCCCTGCCGCGCCAGGTAGCGCGTCACGCCCACCCCGCCGCCGAAGCGGCCCAGGCCCATCACCACGACACGCCGGCCGGCGAGATCCATGAGGCAAAGGATAATCGCTCCCGTCGCGCACCGGTCGCCAAAAGCGCGGAGCTTCCACCCGTTCTCAATCCCGCCGCCTGATCTCCACCGGCACGCGCCCCACCGTCGACTCCACCGTCACACCCGCCGGCACGTCCAGCTCCACCGCCAGCGAATCCACCTCCGCCTCCAGCTCGTCCACCGTCGGCCGCGCCACCGCACGCACCACGCGCTCACCGCTGCGCACCTGCTCGATCACGTCCGTCGGCCCCGTCACCACCACGTCGTGCAGCACCCGGTCCTCGTCCGCCACGTCCACGTCATATTGCCGCAACATCACCGGCGACATCGAAATCTCCACCGGCACGCTCGTCAGCGTCAGCGTCTCCGTCTGTCGCGTGATCGTGAACGTCACCGTAGCCGTCTGCGGCTGCATCCGCACCCAGCGACGCGCCCGCAGCGCCTGCGGCAGCTCCAGCATCACCTGCACCGTCTGCTCCTCGTCCACCTCGAACGTCCCCAGCTCCGTCAACGGCGCACGCACCGGCTCACGCTGCGCCAGGTCCGCCAGCGCCGCCGGCACCGTCAGCTCCACCGTCCGCGGCTCGACCCGCGGCCGCTGCACGTGAAAGCCCGGCTCCACCTCCACACGCACCTCCGCCTCACGCGTGACCAGCGGCTCCACCGTCACCCGCGCCGTCGCCGGCGTCACCTCCACAATGTTCACTCCCAACTGACCCAGCTCCGTGCCCATCAATATGTCCCGCAGCCGCATCGTCTCGTCATACACCGCCTCCGCCTCCGGCGGCCGAACCTCCACACGCATCGGCCCCGCACGCAGCAACGACTCCACCTGACGCATCTGGCTCGCCGACGCGCTGAACGTCGCCGTCACCGACACCGACCCCGGCTCAATCCGCAGATCCCAGCTCCCCGGCGCCACAAACTCCACCTCCACCTGCTTCGGCTGCTCCGTCACCGCCTGGCCTTCGGCATACAGCCACACCAGCACGGCGATCACCGTGACAATCAACCAGCTCTGAATCTGCTCCCACGTAATCGACATCACGCCTCAGTCACCAGCTCCCCCATCCCACATTCTGCATTCTGCATTCTGCATTCTGCATTCTGCATTCTGAATTCGGAACTCCCCTAGCTCCGCGGGCCCAACGCGTTTCCATCGCCCAGCCCCTCGCCCTCGTCGCCGTTGTTCCCCGCCTCCCCCCGGTCCGTGATCGTCACGCTGCCCAGCCCCTTCGTCAGGATCGGCCGCAGCTCCTCGACGCTCAGCCCCCGCCGCAGCGCCCCCCGCTCCGCCAGGCTGATCGTCCCCGTCTCCTCGCTGATCACGATCACCAGCGCGTCCGAGTCGTGCGACAGCCCGATCGCCGCCCGGTGACGCGAGCCCAGCTCCTGCGGCAGCGTGTCGCTCTCGGCCAGCGGAA
>SLDI01000078.1:0-2878 GCA_007125385.1 Phycisphaeraceae bacterium
AGCGTTCGCGTCGCTGACCAGCGCCTGGCAGGCGGGCGACGCCGCGGCGGTCAACGACGCGCTGGCCCGCCTGGCCGACGCCCTGCCGCGCATCAACCCCGAGACCTACCCCGCCACCTGGCAGCTCAGCCTGGAGCACCTGTACAACGCCACGAATCGCTTCACCATCGGCTACCTCGCCTACCTCGGCGGCACCCTGGCGCTGCTGATCGCCTTCGCCGTCGGCCGACGCTGGCTGTTCTACTCGGGCGTCGGGCTGCTGCTCGTCGGCTTCGCGGTGCACAGCGCGGGGATCGTGGCGCGGGCGATTCTCTCCGGGCGCTGGCCGATCCACAACCAGTTCGAGTCCTTTTTCGCCGTGGCATGGTTCGCCGTGCTGGTGGGCACGGTGCTGATGGTGGCGCGTCGGCAGTGGCTTTTCGGCGCCGCGGCCGCGGCGCTGGGCACCGCGAGCCTGCTCGTGGCCAACACGATGCCCATCCCCTCGAGCAATGTCGCGCCCGATCCGGCGATCCTGGCGTCGAGTAACATCCTCTACATCCACGTCAACATCATGCTTGTGGGCTACGCGTTCATCGGCCTGGCGTTCTTCATCAGCCTGCTCTACCTGGCGCTGCACTACTTCGGCGGCAACCTACCCGGCGGCGGCGCTGGCGAGGGGGGGGGCGAGGGCGCGGCGGATGCAGGTGGTGCAGGTGCAGGTGGCGGGGGTGGAGGGGTGGTGCAGTTCGCGGCCGTGGGCGTGGGGCCGATGGACGAGGACCCGGGCCAGGCGGTGGCCCGGCGCGGGCCGGCGGCGCTGCTGCGCGACCTGGACAAGGCGCAGATGATCGTGCTTCAGTTGGCGTTCTGGACGGTGGGCGTGGGGATTCTGCTGGGCGCCTACTGGGCCGACCACGCCTGGGGCCGGTGGTGGGCCTGGGACCCGAAAGAGACGTGGGCGCTGATCACCTGGATCATCTACCTCATCGCCATCCACGTGCGTTTCACGGGCGTGCGCAACCGCGGTTTGACGACGGCCTGGCTCTCCTGCCTGGGTTTCGCGGCCATGCTCTGGTGCTACTGGGGAGTGAACCTGTTCCTCGCGGGGCTGCATTCGTACGCGTGAAGACGTTCGAGCAACCGCGAAGCAGCGAAGCTGGCGAAGGACGCGAAGGAAGGCAGTGAAGGGTGGGTGCAGGCGGGAAGGGTTGGCGGGGCATGGTGTGTCGTGGTGCAGCTTCGCGAAGCGGCGAGCCGCTGGAGCGCGCAACCGGGTAAGCTGCCTTTTTCTGCATTCTGCAATCCGCATTCTGAATTTTGAATTCCCGCCCCCTCTCCCGCCGCTTCTACCGACGTGACGTCGTCGCCGTCGCCCGCGCGCTGCTGGGCCAGCGGCTGGTGCGGCAGCTCGACGACGGCACGCGGCTGGCCGGGGTGATCGTGGAGACCGAGGCCTATCTGGGCAGCCCCGACGCGGCGGCACACACCGCGGGCGGGCGACGGACCGAGCGCAACGCGAGCATGTGGGGCCCGGCCGGTCACGCCTACGTCTACTTCACCTACGGCATGCACCACTGCCTGAACGTCGTCGCCGGCGACGTCGAGCAGCCGGTGGCGGCGCTGATCCGCGCGATCCGGCCGACGGAGGGCGTCGAGGCGATGTGGCGGGCGCGTCCCGCGGCCCGGCGGGTGACGGACCTGTGCTCGGGCCCGGCGAAGCTGTGCCAGGCGCTGGGCGTGGACCGGTCGCTGGACGGTGTGGACCTGACGGCGGGCGAGGCGCTGTGGCTGGAGCGCGGGCCGGGCCCGGGCGGGCGAATCGTCGCCACGCCGCGTGTGGGCGTGGATTATGCGGGCCAGTGGGCGGAGGAAGAGTTGCGCTATCTTGTGGCGGAGAGCGATTATGTCAGTCGCCGGCGGTGAATCTCACGAAACACCGCATTGCGCGGCGTGCCGTGTGCCACCCCCAGGCCCCTCCGGCGCCCTCTGGAGGCGACGGGTCCCACGGCTTGTCCGCGAAGCGGCAAGCCGTGCGATAGACCGCAGATTCACGGCTTGCCCTGCGGGTCAAGCCCTGGCACCCAAGCCGCGTGACCGCCGGGCAAGCTGTATTATTGCCCCGTCCGGGCTGGCGGATCGGCCCGGTGGCGAGTAAGCTTTGCGCGTGTGAGGGGAGGTTGAGTCTTTCTCGGTTCTGAGGCCAGTCATGAGCGACATGAGCGAGTCGGGGCCCCAGCAGGGTCAGTCTGTGGACGCCCAGTTGCAGCGCGAGATCGAAGAGGCGTTGCAGGGCCAGAGCGTCGAGGACCTGATGGCCGCGTCCGAGGCCGAGCCCCCGGAGGCCCCGCAGCAACCACCTGCCGACCCGGCCCAGCCGGACGCCAGCCACAGCGATGCCGCGCCAACCGCGGACGCCGCCCCCGGTGGCGCGCCCGGCGGCGATGAGCGTGGCGGCGGTGGCGGCGGCGGGGGTGGTGGCGGGGCGCAGGAGTTTCATCATGAGGTGCGTCGCGGGCGCATCGCCGCGATCCGTGGCGAGGATGTGTTCGTCGAGCTCTCTGGCGACGCGGGCAAGATGCAGGGCCTCGTCCCGCTGCCGCAGTTCGACCGTCCGCCGCGCCTCGGCGCGGTGATGGACTTCGTCGTCGAGAAGATCGACGAGGGCCAGGGCCTCATCTTCCTGTCGCGCGAGGGGGCGATCAGCCGGGCGACGTGGGAGCAGCTCCAGCGCGGCGCGGTCGTCGAGGCCCGGGCGGTGTCGAGCAACAAGGGCGGCCTGGAGCTGGAGATGGTCGGCGGCATCCGCGCGTTCATGCCATCGAGCCAGATCGACCTGCACCACGTCGACGACATCGAGACGTGGGTGGGCCAGAAGCTTGAAGCGATGGTCCAGGAG
>SLDI01000451.1:0-10940 GCA_007125385.1 Phycisphaeraceae bacterium
CGTCGACACCACCGGCAGCCAGCAGGGCCTGGACCTGGCGTCGAAGCTCGTGCGCAAGGGCGGCGTGCTCAACCTCTTCGGGTGGAACCACGGCCGGGCCGAGTTCCCCGGCGACCTCTGGCACATGGGCGGCATCACCGTCGTCAACTCCGCCCCCAACGCCCAGCTACGCGACCCCTTCCCCCCCGCCATCCGCCTCATCCACCAGGGCCTGCTCGACCCCGCCCCGCTGGTCACCCACGTCGTCGAGTTCGACGACTACCCCAACCTCCTCGCCACCGCCGCCAACCGGGACGACGGCTAAATCAAAGGCGTCGTCGGACTCCACCACGCAACCCCGTAACGCCCGCCCCGAGCCCCGCGAAGGGCGGGATTTCCGCAAACCCACCAACAACACGAACCAGGGGCCGGCCCATCCTCATCCTCCTGATCTGCGGCTGCGTCTACGCCTGGTTCCTGCGCGCCACGCGCACCGGCCGGGCGATCGACGACCTGCTCGCGCCCCCCGGCGCGGGTGACGCCCCGGCCGCGCGGCGGTATCGTATGCGGCTTGTCCAGCCACAGGAGCCAGTCATGAGCCAGGCAGCGCCGCCCGCGGCGCCGAGCGTCATCGGGCGGATCGAGCACAAGTCGGACGAGCGCATCATCCTCGCGATCGAGGGCACGGACTACCGCCTGCACCTGGTCCCCGCCGGGCCCGTGGGCGAGGTCGGCCAGCGCGTGCGCGGGACGGTGCGCATCGAGGCGAGGCGCGTCGACGTCGTGCCGGCCGGGGGAACATTCATCGAGCCCGTCTACGGCCGACCACGCCGCGTCCAGGGGAGGATCGTCGGCGGGGACCTCGCCGCCAACGAGCTGCACCTCAAGGCCCACGCCCCGGTCATCGTCAGGCTCGAGCCGGCGCAGAAGGCGGCTGAGTTCTGCGTCGGGCAACTCGTCGGCTTCGACGCCAAGGCGGGCGCGACGTTCGAGCAGGTCGGGTAAGACCCGCTCCCGTGTTCGGCTCCGTCCGAAAACCGCAGGAGTGGGGGTGCCACGGCTTGTCCCGAAGGGCAAGCCGTGGCACCCACTTTTCGGACGGAGCCTAGCCGTCGCCCTGGTCGTCAACGCGACGGCCGCGGTACCATGTCCTCACCATGACCGAGCAGTCCATCCATCGCATCCTCGTCACCGGCGGGGCGGGGTTCCTCGGCTCGCACGTCTGCGAGCGCCTCGTCGACGCCGGCCACGACGTCATCTGCGCCGACAACTTCTTCACCAGCCAGAAGACCAACGTCGCCCACCTGCTGGACAAGCCCAACTTCGAGCTGCTGCGCCACGACATCACCCACCCGCTCTGGCTCGAAGTCGACCAGATCTACAACCTCGCCTGCCCCGCGTCGCCGGTGCATTACCAGTTCAACCCCATCAAAACGGTCAAGACCTCCGTGCTCGGCGCCATCCACCTCCTGGGCATGGCCAAGCGATGCAAGGCCCGCATCCTCCAGGCCTCGACCAGCGAGGTCTACGGCGACCCGGACGTCCACCCCCAGCCCGAGAGCTACCGCGGCAACGTCAACCCCATCGGCGTGCGCGCCTGCTACGACGAGGGCAAGCGCTGCGCCGAGACGCTCTTCTTCGACTACCACCGCCAGCACAGGCTCGACGTGCGCGTCGTGCGCATCTTCAACACCTACGGCCCGCGCATGCACCCCTACGACGGCCGCGTGGTGTCCAATTTCATCATCCAGGCGCTGCGCGGCGAGGAGATCACGCTCTATGGCGAAGGCGCGCAGACGCGATCGTTCTGCTACGTCGATGATCTGGTCGACGGCATCATCGCCATGATGGACGCGGCGCCGGGCTTCCCCGGGCCGGTGAACCTGGGCAACCCGCACGAGTTCACCATCCGCGAGCTGGCGGAGATGGTGGTGGAGATGACCGGCTCCAAGAGCAAGCTGGTGAACCTGCCCCTGCCCGCGGACGACCCGACCCAGCGCCGCCCCGACATCACGCTCGCGGGCGAGAAGCTCGGCTGGCGGCCACGCGTCGAGCTGCGCGAAGGCCTGGCCAAGACCATTGAATACTTCCGCAGCCTGGACCTGCGCCAGTTCCGCAAGCCGACCGACCACACCGCCCACAAGTCGTCGCAGATGGCGACGCGGTAAGGAAGTGGTGATTACCGATTACCGATTGGCGGGGCAGTCCCCTCTGACCCCCCTCCCTCCGGGAGGGGCAGGGGGAGGGTGCGCCGGAATTGCGTCAGGTGCAGCCATACCGGCGTGTGTTGTTGCGGGTGAACGTGTCGGCATGACGCCCACGAGCGGTGGCAGGTGACGCCCTCCCCCAACCCCTCCCGGAGGGAGGGGGGCTGGAGCCACACCCCACGCCGCCAAACCGCGCGCACAACCCGCGCCGCCCCGATATGCTGTGTGGCCCCCTGGTGCACCCTAGTGCATTGTCCCTTGTGCATCTGACCACTGACCGTTGACTCCCCGGAGCCCGCCATGGCCGTCAAGACGGACCTGTTCGACCTCACCGGCCAAGTCGCCCTCGTCACGGGCGGCGCAAGCGGCATCGGCAAGGCCGTCGCCGCCGCCCTCGTCCAGCACGGCGCCCGCGTGCTCGTCGGCTCGCGCACGCAGGAGAAGGTCGACGCCGCCGCCCGCGAGCTCGACGCCATCGCCGACGTCTCCGGCGACGACCCCGTGGCCGCGGGCATCACCCTCGACGTCACCAGCCGCGCCAGCGTCGACCGCGCCGTCCGCAAGGCGGTGGACCTGTTCGGCTCGCTGCACATCGTGGTCAACAGCGCGGGCATGATGCTCAAAAAGCCCAGCTTCGAGCTCGGCGACGACGAGTTCAACGCCATCTACGACACGCACGTCACCGGCTCGCTGCGCGTCGCTCAATCCGCCGGCCAGATCTTCCGCGAGCAGCACGCCGGGTGCATTATCAACCTCGCGTCGATCAGCAGCTTCGTCGACCTCGTCGAGGTCGCCGCCTACGCCAGCGCCAAGAACGCCGTGCTCGGGCTCACCCGCAGCCTCGCCAACGAGTGGGCCAAGCATGGCATCCGCGTCAACGCCATCGCCCCGGGCTTCGTGCCCACGGACATCAACCGCAAGATGATCGAGGGCACGGACCGCGGCCGACGCATCCTCGAGCACACGCCCATGGGCCGCTTCGGCGTCGCCGAGGAGATCGCCGGCGGGGCCGTGTACCTGGCCTCCAAGGCCGGGGCGTTCGTCAACGGCCACACGCTGGTGATCGACGGCGGGTACCTCGCCAGCGGCATCGGCGACAGCGTCGCCCCGTGGGAGAGCGGGGATTAGGCTTTGGCCGAAGGATGGGTGCCACGGCTTGTCCGCGAAGCGGCAAGCCGTGCGGCCCACGACAGATGCACGGCTTGCCCTTCGGCTCAAGCCGTGGCACCGCGGCCGGGGCGGCCTTGATTCGCGGCCGGACACGCGGATAATCAGCGCGTAGGGTGGGTAGAGCGAAGCGAAACCCACCACGTTTCGGCAACGGTCAACGAGTCTCATGGTGGGTTTCGCTGCGCTCTACCCACCCTACCTCATCATCGGCGAGCCCATCATGCCTGAGCCCCTGACCAAGCAGCAGATCGACGCGGCGCTCAACGACCTGCCCGGCTGGAGCCATGCCGACGACAAGCTCGTGCGCAAGTTCGAGTTCGGCAGCTTCAAGGAGGCGGTGAGCTTTCTCGTGCGCGTCGCTTTCGAGGCCGAGGCCCGCGACCATCACCCCGAGGTGCACAACGTCTTCAAGTGGGTGACGCTTTCGCTGAACACCCACGACGCCGGGGGCAAGGTGACGGAGAAGGATGTGGACCTGGCCAGCGCGATCCAGGCAATCGACTGGACGCGGCACGACTGACGGCTGTGGGCAATCGGGTGCGTTGCTCCAACGCCGGACCTGAGCGCATGCGAAGGTCCGGATTGCCGCACACCGGCGCCGATGCGCGCACGGGCACACCGTTGCCAATCCCGCCCTTCGCTGTGCTCAGAACGACCGCTAACGGATCGGCGCTCACCGCCGCGGGCGCGGCTTCTGCGACGCGTCGAGGAAGTACTTGCGCGCCTCGCCCGCCAGGTAGAAGCTGCCACAGACGACGATCAGATCTTCGCGGCTGACGGCCCGGCCGGCGAGCTTGAGCGCGTCGGGCAGGTTGCCCGCGGTCTGCGCCATCTTGCCGGAGATCTCGCCGAAGCGCGTCATGAGCTCCTCCGGCTCGACGGCGCGGGGGTTGGACTTGGCGCGGGTGAAGATGACCTTGTCCGCCCCGAGCGAGAGCTGACGCAGCATGCCGGGCACGTCCTTGTCCTGCCCGGTGCCGAAGACGACGACCAGCGAGTCGTAGCTGATGTGGGCGCCCAGGGCCCGGATCAGCGCGGTGATCGACGCGGCGTTGTGCGCGCCGTCGATGATGACGCGCGGCTGGGCCCAGACCTGCTCCATGCGCCCGGGCAGGGTCGTGGCGGCGAGCCCGGCGATCACCTGCTCCTCGGGCATCGCCAGCTCGTGGGCCTTGAGTTGGTCGAGCAGCGCCAGCGCCAGGCCGCAGTTGTGCGCCTGGTGCTCGCCGCGCAGGGGCACGGGCAGGTGCTCGAAGCGGCTGGTCTCGGTGGTCAGGCACACGCGGGTGTGCGGGCCCAGCTCGCGGTTGGCCTCGAAGCGGTAGGAGAAGTCGATCTGCTCGCCCGTGAACGACAGCGGCGCCCCGACCTTCTCGGCGACCTCGCGCAGGGCGGCGCCGACCTCCGGGTCCTGCTCGACGCTGATCGCCGCCACGCCGGGCTTGAAGATGCCCGCCTTCTCGCGGGCGATCATCGCCAGCTCGGCGCCCAGGATGTTGGTGTGGTCCAGGCTGATGCGCGTGATGCCGGTGGCCAGCGGGTTGCACACCGTCGTGCAGTCCAGCCGGCCGCCCAGGCCCGTCTCGAGCACGGCCACGTCGACCGCCTGGTCGGCGAAGTGCTTGAACGCCGCGGCGGTCATGATCTCGAAGAACGTCGGCGGCTGCTCGCCCAGCGCCTCCTGCTCAACCTCGGCGATCTGGCGAAAGATGTCGGCCATGTCGCCGTAGCTGATCATCTGCGCGTTGATGGTGATGCGCTCGCGCAGGTCGATCAGGTGGGGGCTCGTGTACAGCCCCACCGCGTAGCCGCACGACTGGAGCATCGACGCGAGCATGGCGCAGGTCGAGCCCTTGCCCTTGGTCCCTGCCACCTGCACACACTTGAGCTCGGCGTGCGGGTTGCCCAGCGCCTGGAGCAGCCGGCGCATGCGGGCGAGGTTGAACGTCTGCTCGTTGTAGCGCACCAGGCGCATCCGCTCGTGATCGACGTGATCGTAGAGCCAGCGCAGCGCCGTGGTGTAGTTGGTGATGTCCGCGGCCTCGGCGGGCTTGGCCCGGCTGTTGCGCCCCGAGGGCGTCTTGCGGTGCCGGCTGGCGGGGCGAGCCTCGGATGACCCTGTTTTCGTCGTGGTGGCAGAGGAGGAGGGCATAGAGCTTTACCTTACCGGAATGCGGGGGACTGGTCAATAAGTATGTTATATGGCTGTAGTAATGAAGTTATAGGGCCCTGGCCCGCCGACAGCGGCGCAAGGCGGCAACCAACGCTCCTTCCTGGTGCAAGCGAGGCTCCGCCCGCCGGGGCTCAGCCCTCGGCGTCAGCCTCGGGCTCGCCGAGCAGATCCGGGCGGCGCTCGGCCGTGCGCCGCCGGGCCGCGGCGCGACGCCATTGCTCGATCCGTGCATGGTCGCCCGAGAGCAGCACGTCGGGCACCTCCCGGCCCTGCCAGGCGCGCGGGCGCGTGTAGTGCGGGTAGTCCAGCATCCCCTGCAACTGCTGCGAAAAGCTCTCCTGCGCCGCCGACTCCTCGTGCCCGAGCACGCCCGGCAGGAGGCGCACCACGGCGTCGATGAGCACCATGGCCGGCAGCTCGCCGCCGGAAAGCACGTAGTCGCCGATGCTTATCTCCTCCAGGCCGCCCGGCTCGCCGCGCAGGGCCTCCAGGACGCGCTCGTCAAAGCCCTCGTAGTGGCCGGCCAGGATGATCAGCCGCGGCTCGCGGGCCAGCCACTCAACCATCACCTGATCGAGCCGCTTGCCCTGCGGCGTCATGTGGATGCGCCGCGCCGGGCGGGGGTCGGCGGCCTGCGCCGCCTGGAACGCGTCCCAGACCGGCTGGCACTGGATCACCATCCCCGGGCCCCCGCCGTAGGGCGACTGGTCCACCTTCTGGTGCTTGTCCCGCGTGTGGGCGCGGATGTCGGTCAGGTGGTACGCCACCGCCGGCGGGCGCACCCGCGACGGGTCGGCCGGGTTGGCGGGGTCGGGGAGGGGCTCGGCGGCGCGCTTGAGGATGCTGCTGCCGAGCACGCCGGCGAACATCTCGGGAAAAAGCGTGAGCACGTCGATGCGCATGGGGTCACGCTCGGGGAAGAGGGACACCCCCTCCCTTCGGGAGGGGGCAGGGGGGAGGGTGCCTGCGTGCGGCGAGCGTCCTCGGCCATGCCTGCGTCGACGTCGGCCGGCGACGCCCTCCCCCAGCGCCTCCCGGAGGGAGGGGGGCCTGACGCCGGGTGCCACTGACAAGCGGAGTCTGCGGAGCTTGTCAGTGGCACCCGGTGCAGAGGCCCGGCATCGCGTTACGCACTGACAAGGCCGAGGCCGCCCTTGTCAGTGGCACCCGGCCGGCGACGGCTGACCAGGCGATATCACGTTGACGCCTTCTTGCGAGGCGCCGGGCTCTTGACCTCGACGCCGCCCTTGCGCAGCAGGGCCGCGACCGTCTCGCTGGGCTGGGCGCCGACGCTCAGCCAGTACTCGACACGCTCGCGATCGAAGTGGTACTGGTTCTTGTCATCCTTGGCCATGGGGTCGTACCAGCCCAGGTCCTCGATGGTGCGGCCGTCACGCTGGGCGCGGCGGTCCATGGCGGTGATGCGGTAGGAGGGGCGGTTGCGCCGGCCGAGGCGCTTGAGGCGAAGTCGAACCATGATCGATCTCTCCGGGTGGCCCCCGTTGCCCTGGCGTGGCGGGCGGGGGGCGGTGGCCGTGAGCGGGTGCCGAGGCGGCCGATCCGCCGGGGCGAGTCGGGCAGTTTACCGCGATTGTGCGGGCACGGCAACGGGCATAACCCCCTGCCGGGGCCAGCTTCTATTGAACGCCGCCCCGGCGGGCTCTAGAATCGGTCGCAGGTGACCCGTGAACCGTAAGTGCGACAAGTGCGATCGCCCCGCGACGACCCACTCGGTGGAGATCGTCAAGGGGCAGAAGATCGAGAAGCACCTGTGCGACCTCCACGCCGCGGAGGAGGGCATGGGTGCCATCAAGGCTGCGCACACGCCGATCAACGAGCTGCTGACGAACTTCGTCAAGCACCACAGCGGCGGGGGCGGCGGCTCGGGCACCGGGGCGGGGGAGCTGGTGTGCGAGGCGTGCGGGATGAGCTTCTCCCAGTTCCGCGAGACGAGCCTCATGGGCTGCGCCGACTGCTACAAAGCCTTCGAGGGCCCGCTGACGCCGCTGCTGGAGCGCGCCCACGAGGGCGGGACGCACCACGTGGGCAAGGTGCCCCGACGGGCGGGCACGGGCGAGCAGAGGCAGGCCCAGCTCATGCGCATGCGCAAGCAGCTTGACGCCGCCGTCGCCGACGAGGACTACGAGCTGGCGGCCCGGCTGCGGGACGACATCAGGCGGGTCGAGCAGGAGGGTGCGGCATGAGTCTGCGTCAGATGACCGAGCACGCCGGCGAGTGGCTTCGCGGGGCCGGGCCCTACAGCGAGATCGTCATCTCCAGCCGCATCCGCTACGCCCGCAACATCGCCGGCTTCCCCTTCGTCAACCGCGCCAACCGCCGGCAGCGCCACGAGGTGCTCCAGTGCGCCCGGCAGCACATCCTGGCCAAGGAGCTGGCCGAAAACATCCTCTGGATCGACCTGCCCGAGAGCCCGTCGCTGGACCGCCAGCTCCTGGTCGAGCGCCACCTCATCTCGCGCCAGCACGCCCAGGCCGGCGACGAGATCCCCCGGGCCGTGGCCATCGACAGCGACGAGACCTTCGCCATCATGGTCAACGAGGAGGACCACCTGCGCGTGCAGGTGCTGCGCTCGGGCATGCAACTGACCGAGGCGTACGAGCAGATCGACCACATCGACGACGTGCTCGAGCATCGCCTGGACTGGAGCTACTCGCGCCGCTTCGGCTACCTGACCGCCTGCCCGACCAACCTGGGCACGGGCATCCGCGTCTCCGTCATGCTCCACCTGCCGGCGCTGAAGCTCACCGGTGAGATCGAGAAGGTTCGCCGCGCGGCCCGCGACATGCACCTGGCGGTGCGCGGCCTCTTCGGCGAAGGCTCCGAGGCGCTGGGCGACCTCTACCAGATCAGCAATCAGACGACGCTGGGCAAGAGCGAGCAGGAGATCCTCGCCGACTTCGAGCACACCGTCGTCCCGCAGATCATCGCCTACGAGCAGCAGGCGAGGCAGGCGCTCTTGAAGCAGCGTGAGGCTCAGCTTGACGACAAGGTCTGGCGGGCGTGGGCGGTGCTCAGCCACGCGCGCGTGATGGGCACCGACGAGGTCCTGCAACTGCTCTCGCACCTGCGCCTGGGGGTGAACCTGGGGCGGATCAAGCACGTGGACATCCGCGGGATCAACGAGCTGTTTCTGCTGACCCAGCCGGCGCATTTGCAGCGGATCTGCGGCCAGGAGATGGACGCGGCGACGCGGCGGGTGGCGCGGGCGAAGCTGATCCGGGAGCGGCTGGAGCAGGCGACGCGGTGAGCCGGGGGCACGCAGGCCCTGAGGCATGAAGGGACGAAGCAGAGCCGGCGGGCGACGCGGGGTTGCCGGCCTGCTGGAAAGGGCACGCCATGGCCGAGATCGATTGGCGCGAGCACATTACCGTGCAGGCCGACGTGTGCCACGGCCGACCCTGCTTCGCCGGCACGCGCATCCCGGTGTCGGTGGTGCTCGACAACCTCGCGGCGGGCACGGCGACGCAGACGATCCTGAGCGAGTACCCGAGCCTGAACGCCGTGCACATCAAGGCGGCCCTGGCCTATGGCGCGGAACTGGCGCGCGAGCGCATCCTGACGCCGGGCTCCGGCGCGTCGGCGGCGAGTTTCCGCACCCTGCCCGTGCCTTGAGACTTGCCCCCCTTCCGCCACCGGGCGATGATCGCCGCCATGGACGACTTGCAGCCGTCGCTGCTGGAACACTTCCTCCTCGAGCAGCCTTGGCCCGTCGCCCTGACGCTGCTGATCGTCGCGGCCATCCTCTTCAGCATCGGGGCCCAGCGGCAGCAGGGCAAGTGGCAACTCGCGGCCCTCGGCGTGGCCGCACTGGCGGGCTCGGTGGTGGCGCTGGCGTGGGCGGTGACGACCGATCGCGAGCGGGTGATCGCCGCCACGGACGAGCTGCTCGCGGCCACGGAGGGCGAGCTCGACACCGCGGCGCTGGATCGCCTGCTGGCGCCCGACGTGGTGCTGACCGGGCCCGGCGGGCAGGTCTGGCTGGAGAGCGAGGCCATCGGCGCAACGCTGCGGCGGGCGGCCGAACGCTACGGGCCCGTCAGCCACAGCGTGCGCCAGCGCCAGGCGGGGGCACGCGATGGGCGCGGCCGGGTGGAGCTGGAGCTGCGCACGGAGCTGGCCGGTGGGGTGGGTGGCGGGGCTGGGGGTGGCGTGCCGGTGCGCAGTAGCTGGACGCTGGTGTGGCTCGAGACGCCGGGCGGCTGGGTGGTCGATCAGATCGAGTGGCGCGAGCTTCAGCAGCGGACGCCGGAGCGCGGCTGGCTGCCGTAAGGGATTGCCGCCTGCCGGCAATCGGCAATCGGCAATCGCCCATTGGCAATCGCTCCCGAGCCCGCGACAATATGCCCGAGCAACCCCCGCGGAGTCCTCGCCATGACCACGACGCGCCCGCTGACGCTTCTGTTGCCCGTGCTGCTGCTGGCGGCGTGGCTGGCCCCGGCCGGGGCGGCGCGGGCCGAGGACGACGGCGTCGAGATCCGCCCGGACTGGCGCCAGGGCCAGGCGGCGCGCTACGAGGTCTGGTCGCTGAGGCAGCGCACGCAGGAGGTGAGCTTCGGCGGCGACCGCCAGAGCTTCGAGGTGATCATGGAGACCACCGCCGAGGTGAGCTGGCAGGTTGACCGCGTGCGCGACGACGGCTCGGCCGCGGTGACCATGACCTACGACTGGATCCGCGCCGAGGTGACCATGCCCGACGGCGAGCAGATGGTGATGGACTCGCGTCAGCGTGGCGACGAGCACGCGATGCTGCGGGCGATCGCCGGCACGCCGCTGGACGTGGCGGTCGAGCCGGACGGCAGCATCGGCTCGGTCGACGGGGTGGACGCGATCCGCCGCCAGGCCGACGAGCCCGCGGCGGTGCCCAGCGACGAGGACTTTCACTACACCGCCAGCCACATGGCCACCATCGCCGCCAGCCCGGCCAGGCTCGGCCCGGGGGAGCAATGGTCGGCCAGGCTCACGTCCGGCCACGACGCGGGCCGCATGCACTACGACCTGACCTACCGCCTGGCGGAGGTGGGCCAGATCGCCGGCGTCGGCGTGGCGACGGTGGTGTCGGAGGGTCGGCTGGACCTGGAGGTGGAGATGCCCGAGGGCATGCCGCCGGTGGACGTGCGCCTCCGCGACGCGTCCTATCGCGGGCAGGTGATGATGGACCTGACCCGGCGCGAGGTCGTGGGGCGCAACGTCGTCGAGACCAGCTCCATCGAGCTGACCATGGACCTGGGCGGGCAACGCGCCACGCAGACCATGACCGAGCATCACCAGAGCCAGGCGCTGCGGATCTCGGAAGAATGAGTGGGGGGGTGTTTGATGTGCGCCGGGGGGAAATCCCGCCCTTCGCTCGCGGACTCGCTCAGGACGTGCGTTAACCAATGGGCACGACGGAC
>SLDI01000506.1:0-10919 GCA_007125385.1 Phycisphaeraceae bacterium
ACGGGCCGCGCGTGCTCGTGGGCGAGGGTTACGGCGTGGAGGCGGACATCACGCACTGCGAGGCCGAGGGCCGGCTCGACGCGGCGGAGCCGGAGCTGGTCTCGGAGCGTGCGCTGCTGCGCGGCGAGCGGCAGTGCGGGACGCTGGGCGGGGGCAACCACTTTCTGGAGGTGCAGGAGGTGGAGCGCGTGGTGGACGCTGAGGCGGCCGCGGCGCTGGGGCTGGCCCAGGGGCAGGTGTGCGTGACGATCCACTCGGGGTCGCGCGGCCTGGGGTACCAGGTGTGCCAGGATGCGCTCAACGCGCTGCGCGGCGTGCCGGAGGGTTACGGCATCGTCCTGCCGGACCGCCAGCTCGCGTGCGCGCCGATCGACAGCGACGAGGGGCGGCACTACATCGCGGCGATGCGGGCGGCGGCGAACTTCGCGTGGTGCAACCGGCACATGCTCATGCACCTGACGCGCCAGGCGTTTGCCAAGGCACTGGGCGCGAGCTGGCAGAGCCTGGGCATGGAGCTGGTCTACGACGTGGCGCACAACATCGCGAAGCTGGAGCGTCACCGCGTGGAGGAGGTGGAGAAGGAGGTGTGGGTGCATCGCAAGGGGGCGACGCGCGCCTTTCCGCCCGGGCATGCGGAGCTGCCGCAGGCGTACCGTGCGGTGGGCCAGCCGGTGCTGATCCCGGGGGACATGGGGCGGGCGAGCTGGGTGCTGGTAGGGCAGGCGGGGTCGATGTTGCGGAGCTTCGGCTCGACGTGCCACGGGGCCGGGCGGGCGATGAGCCGCACGAAGGCGGTGGCCGCGGCGAAGGGCCGGCGGATCGAGCGCGAGCTGGCCGAGGCGGGGGTGGTGGCGCGGGCGCGGGGCTGGCGCGGGTTGGCGGAGGAGCAGCCGGAGGCGTACAAGGACGTGGACGTCGTGGTCGATGCGGTGGAGCGTGCGGGGTTGTCGAAGAAGGTGGCGCGGCTGCGCCCGCTGGGGGTGATCAAGGGGTGAGGCGGGGATGTCGGGACAACCGCGAAGTCGCGAAGCGGGCGAAGGACGCGAAGGTGAGTGAGTTGGCATTTCCGCCCTGGCGGCGGTCAGCGCGCGCTCAACGCCATCGACCCCAGCCTCCCCACCAGAAGCGGAAGCGCATGGCGCGGCCGAGGCTGCCGCGCGACATGCCGGGCCGGGTCTCCTCGGTGCGGGAGATGGGTGAGTCGACGCCGAAGGTCTTGCCGCGCACGGCCAGGAAGATGATGGTGGCGCAGGTGATGACGCCGATGAGCCCGCCGATCAGCGCCCGGCGGCGCATGGCCTCGGAAGTGTCGTTCTCGGCCCAGCTCGTGGCGCGGGCCCCGGCCTCGCCCATGGCCATCAGCAGCGCCCAGAGCGTGGGCAGGGCCGCGCCGATGCCGGCGAAGATCCCGGCGACGAGCGCGTAGAGCGCCAGGAACGAGGCCAGGCGCACCAGCGGGCCTTCCTCGTCGTGGACCTTCATTGCGTGGACGCGGGAAAAGTCGGGTTTTTCGTCGCGCTTGGACATCAGCGGGCTCCGCGCCACCTACCCTACCGCATCGCTCATGGGCTGACCAGAGGCGGCAGGGGGGTGCCCGTCTGCCGGGCGCAGTGCTCGAGCAGGGCGTGGAGGACGCGGGCGCCGAGCTGGCTGGCGAGCAGGCCGGCGTCGGTGTCCCCCCCGACGTCGGTGAGGCGGATCTCGTCGATGGGCAGGCGCAGGCGGTAGGTGCGCCCGAGCAGGGAGCCGAGGTTGATGTGCACGGTCACGTCGGCGATGACCAGCTCGTTGACGCGGTAGCGCCGGCCGGGGGCGTCGGGGTCGTCGTCCCAGAGCTCGTCGATGCGCTGGAGGATGGGCTGGATGTTGAGTCGGCCGCGACGGTGCTCGATGTGCATGTCGATGCCGCGCAGGTGCAGGCGGTCGATGGTGACCTGCCGGCGGAGCAGGGAGGCGAGGGTGAGGCTGACTTGGCCGTGGCGCAGGGCGAGGGTGTGCGGGGCGTTGAAGCCGTCGGGGCTGGCCAGGGCGAGTCGGTCGATGCTGAGCTCGCCGCGTCGCAGGGCCAGGCGAGCCGTGTGCAGCTCGGCGTCGAGGCCGGTGGCGGCGGAGGCGGATCGGACGATGGCGCGCCGGGCGAGGTGGTCGGCGGTCAGGCTCGCCCCCAGCAGCAGCAGCGCGATCAGGGCCAGCAGGGCGAGGAGGCCTTTGATGCGTCGCATGGAGGGCCCTTGACGAAGCTGCCCAAGCCGGGCAGCGTCAGACTATATCATGGCCCGGTGCTTGCAGTCTGCGCCCATTTGCGTCGACGATGAATCGCCGCGGTGGGCGGAATGGGGTCGTTGATGGACCATGAGAGCTACATGAGGCAGGCGCTGGAGCTGGCGCGGCGTGGGCGCGGCCGGGTCGAGCCCAACCCGATGGTCGGGGCGGTGATCGTGCGCGACGGGGAGGTGGTCGGCCGGGGCTGGCACGCTCGCGTGGGCGAGGCGCACGCCGAGGTGGCGGCGATCGAGGATGCCGGCGGGCCGGGGCGGGTGGCGGGGGCGAGCATGTACGTGACGCTCGAGCCGTGCAACCACCAGGGGCGGACGCCGCCGTGCACCGAGGCGCTGATCGAGGCGGGGCTGAGCCGGGTGGTGATCGCCACGATCGACCCGGAGCCGCGTGTCGCCGGGGCGGGCGTGCGTCGGCTTCAGGAGGCGGGGCTGGACGTGACGGCGGGCGTGTGCGAGGCCGAGGCCCGCCAGCTCAACGAGGCGTTCATCAAGCGCGTGACCACGGGCCTGCCTTGGGTCATCCTCAAGTGGGCCCAGACGCTCGACGGCAAGACGGCGACGGCCGGCGGCGACAGCAAGTGGATCAGCTCCGAGGCGTCACGCACGCAGGTGCACGAGCTGCGCGGGCGCGTCGACGCGGTGATGGTCGGCATCGGCACCGTGCTGGCCGACGACCCGCAGTTGACCGCCCGCGACGTGACGGTGCATCGGGCGGCGCGGCGGATCGTCGTGGACGCCCGCCTGCGGACGCCCGAGTCGGCGCGGCTGGCGCAGGACGACCCGGCTTCGCTGACGCTGGCGGTGTCGGACGGGCTGGTGCAG
The DNA here is from genome assembly GCA_007125385.1 of Phycisphaeraceae bacterium. Taxonomy (GTDB): domain Bacteria; phylum Planctomycetota; class Phycisphaerae; order Phycisphaerales; family Phycisphaeraceae; genus SKPT01. Next base: position 3,102 of record SLDI01000506.1, read on the forward strand.
CAGGGCGACGCGCGCGTCGAGCAGTGGCGGCGGCGCGGCGTGGAGGTGGTGGGCCTGCCCGCGCTCGGCGGCGGCGAGCTCGACCTGGAAACGCTGCTGCGCCGGCTCGTCGCCGAGCGCGAGGCCACGAACGTGCTGGTCGAGGGCGGGTCGCTGCTGGCCGGGTCGATGCTGGCCCAGGGCCTGGCCGACCAGGTGCTGGCCTACGTGGCGCCGCGGATCATCGGCGACGCCGCGGCGATCGACGCGGTGCGCGGCCTGGAGTGCCAGAGCATCAGCGAGGCGGTGGGCCTGGCCCTGCGCCAGGTCACGCGCATCGGCGAGGACGTGCTACTGGATTATCGCGTGTCGACGGGGCTGTGAGGCGGGTTCAGGGTGAGGTATCGCACGGCTTTCCGCTTCGCGGACAAGCCGTGGCACGCACCGCCGTGAACTTCGGTTGTAGGGTGGGTAGAGCGCAGCGAAACCCACCAGCTCGGTCGAGGATCCACGGCGTTCGTGGTGGGTTTCGCTTCGCTCTACCCACCCTACGGTCGAGCCCCAGCCGCAAAGTTCACGGCGTTGAGTGGCACCCGGCGCCGTGAGCTTCGCGCCGACACAATCCACGGCCACTCAGTGGCGGCCGTCGGCCCCGCGGTCCGCCGCCTCTGGGGTTCTGCTCCGCCAATGCCGCTCCGCCGCGCGCAACACCCGTTGGCGGTGCAGGGCCGACAGCCAGTTCAGCGCCGCGGCGGCGATCAGCAGCAGGCAGCCCACGAGCAGGCTCGCCAGCGACGCGGTGGCCAGCAGCGCCCGCCCGGGCCCCGGCTGGTCGGCCGGCCCGGTCAGCCGCAGACCCGCCAGCAGGGCCACGCCCACGGCGATCAGCGCCAGGCCGACGAGCAGCAGAATGAGGTGGCGGCGAAGCATCACAGACAGTGTAAGGTGCGCAGAGCGATCAACGCCCGTCCTGAGCGAGTCGGCGAGCGAAGGGCCGGATTGCTGCGGGCCGCAATCCCGCCCTCCGCCCGGCTCAGGGCGGGCGTGACCCTGCGCTGCCCTGGCCCCATCCGCGCCGCGTCACCTCGCACGGCGAGTTCCGGCCCGGTCGGCCCGCCCCGCCACTATGGGCGGGGCCCGCCTTGGCCGATAAACTGGAAAACGGCGTGGCTGTGCATCCTGTTGGGGTTGCCCGGGCCGACCCTTGGCCGGGGCGGCGGCGTAGAGCAGGGTGTCAGTCTCCCCCGGCTCCTGGAACCTCTCACGCGTGAGCACGACCCGCACCACCGCTGCCCCCGCTCCCGCCACCGCCCCGGCTGGCGCGGCGACGCCGCTGTGCGTGGACCTCGACGGCACGCTCCTGGCCGGCGACTGCTTCTGGGAGTCGCTGCTGACGCTGCTGCGGCATCGGCCGTGGCTGGCGGTGCTGCTGGTCCCCGCCGTCGTGGGCGGGGTGGCCCGGGTCAAGCAGCGGCTGGCCGAGCTCGCCCCGCTGGACGTGGCCGAGCTTCCCTACCGCGAGGCGGTGCTCGCCTACGTCCGCGACCAGCGAGCCGCCGGCCGGCGGGTGGTGCTGGCCACCGCGGCGGACGGCCGCATCGCCGACGCCGTCGCCGCCCACCTTGGAATGTTCGACGAGGTGATCGCCTCCGACGGCCGGGCCAACGTCAAGGGCGCCGCCAAGGCCGCGGCCATCGCCCGGCGGCTCGACGGCCAGGGCTTCGAGTACGTCGGCGACAGCCGGGCCGACCTGCCCGTCTGGGAGGCCGCCGATCGGGCCCACGCGGTCAATCCTTCGCCGGCGCTCCGGGCGCGGCTGGCGGGGGCGGGCCGCCTGGGCGAGGTCATCCAGGACGGGCCCGCCGGCCGCCGGGCGTGGCACGTGCTGCGGGCGATGCGCGTGCACCAGTGGAGCAAGAACCTGCTGCTGGCGGTGCCCATGCTCGTGGGCCAGCAGATCTTCAACCCGGTGCAGTGGGGTCTGCTGGCCGTCGCCTTCGTCGCCTTCAGCCTCTGCGCCTCGGCGGTGTACCTGATCAACGACCTGCTGGACCTGCCCGCGGACCGGCAGCACCCGGCCAAGCGTCACCGGCCGCTGGCCAGCGGGGCGCTGTCGATTCCGCAGGGCCTGGCGCTGGTGCCCGGGCTGCTGGCGGCCGGGCTGCTGCTGGCGGCGCTGACGCTGCCGGGGGCCGCCACGGCCGGCGTCGCCGCCTACGTCGTGCTGGCGATGAGCTACTCGCTGGCCGTCAAGGGCCGGGCCATCATCGACGTGATCTGGCTCGCCGGGCTCTACGCCCTGCGCCTGATCATCGGCGGGGCGGCCGTGGCGGTGTTCCCCAGCGCCTGGCTGCTGGGCTTCGCCCTGTTCATGTTCCTGTCCATCGCCTTCGTCAAGCGCTACACCGAGCTCGTGGACCTGGCCCAGCGCCAGGGCGAGCGGGTCGCCGGCCGGGACTACCGCGTCGACGACATCAACCTCATCGGTACCGTCGGGCCGGTCTCCGGCTACCTGGCCGTGGTCGTCTTCGCCCTCTACATCACCAGCGACGACGTGCTGGCGCTTTACAACCGGCCCGAGCTGCTGTGGCTGGGCTGCCCCCTGCTGATCTACTGGCTGACGCGCATGTGGCTCAAGGCCCACCGCGGCATCATGGGCGACGACCCCGTGATGTTCACGATCAAGGATCCGTTGAGCTACGCCATCGGCGGTGCCATGGCGCTGGTGGTTCTCGCCGCCGCCGTTTGAGGCGAGCGGGAGCGGGGAGCGGGTAGCTGTTAGCTGTTAGCCTTTAGCTGGGAGCCGTTAGCTGGTAGGCAAGATAGACGCTTGATTGGGATGATGGACATTGGGCATGCGCGGGTATGGGTGCCACGGCTTGATTGCGAAGCGGCAAACCGTGCGATCGTCGGCAAGCGCACGGCTTGACCTTCGGGACAAGTCGTGGCACCCCACGACCTGGGATTTGAGCGACCCTTCAAAGGTCAATACCAGCTAAAGGCTAACGGCTAACAGCTAACAGCTAAACCGCTAACCGCCAGGAATCGCCCATGAGACTACCGCTGCCGATCACCCCGCCGCCTCCGACGCGGCGGCGCGTGCGCATCCTGGCGATGCTGGCCGCGCTGCTGCTGATCGCCTGGGTCGCCGACGTGCCCGAGGCCGCGTTCGCCGAGAGCGAGGAGCTCGCGCTCGATCAGCTCATCGACCTGGACGTCGCCCGGCAGCGCCTGGGCGAGGCGATGCCCACCGGCCGGGGCGTGACCATGGGCCACGTCGAGGGCCACAACGGCGAATACCTGCCCGACGTCGATCACGACCGCTTCCAGGGCGTGACCTTCGTGCCCCGCAGCGGCGAATCGTCCACGCTCCGCCACGCGCACCGCACCGCGTCGATCATCTACGGGCGGCGCGGCCTGGCGCCGGGCGTCGACACCGTGCACTGCTTCTCGACCACCGGGTGGCTGAGCACGCAATACCTCTACACCGCCATGCCACGCTCGCCCGGCAGCGACCGCATCGACGTGCTCAGCCACTCCTGGATCGCCGAGGAGCAGGAGCACAGCCTGGAGATGCTCCACCGCACCGACGCGGCGGTGGACCGCCACGACGCGATCATCGTCGGCGGGGTGAACAACCGGCGCTCCAGCACGGTGCCGGCGCTGATGGCCAGCGCGTACAACGTCATCGCCGTGGGCACGCATCGCGGCACGTCCAGCGGCGGGCTGACGCGCATCGACGGCGAAGGCCGATCCAAGCCCGACCTCGCCGGGCCACGCGACCGCACCAGCTTCGCCACGCCGGTGGTCAGCGCTGTGGCGGCGATGCTCGTCGAGGTCGCCAACCGCCGCGAGATCGACGACCACGCCAGGCGCGCCCGCCGGGCCCCGACGATCAAGGCCGCGCTCATGGCCGGGGCGACCAAGCCGTGGAACTGGCGCCAGCGTGACGGCCGGCCGCTGGACGAGTACCTCGGCGCCGGGGTGGTCAACGTCGACCAGGCGCTGCGCATCCTCGACGCCGGGCCGGTCGAGCCTCAGCAGAGCCACGTCGGCAACGGGTGGGACTTTCGCGAGATCGAGCGCGGCGGGTCGGTGGTCTACGAGCTCCAGGCCGACGAGCCTGTGGGCGAGCTGTCGGTGGTGCTGACGTGGCATCGGCGGGTGGAGACGCGGCTGGCGCCGCACCCGGCGACGCGCCGCCCGGCCCTGGCGCTTCAGCCGCGGCTGGCGCGGCTGGAGCTGGAGCTGGTCTACGTCGCGCCCGACGGCCGCGAGGGCGTGATCGGCGAGAGTCGCTCGAAGGTGGACAACGTCCAGCACGTCTACCTCGACGACGGCCCGCCCGGTCGCTACCGCCTGCGCGTCAAGCGCCTCGACGATGAGCACGACGAGCCGTGGGAGTATGCCGTGGCGTGGCGCATCGGGGAGAAGGTGCCCTATCGCGGCGAGGACGAGGAGGAGGAGTGATACGGGCGTCGTTTCCGGCCCCCTCCCTCCGGGACACAAAGCCGGGACCGGTGGTCCCGGGGCGGCGGCGGAGGGTCCACGTCAGCGACGTGTCCTGATCGTTGCATTGATCCACCGCGCGTGCACGGGCCGCCCAGGCACTGGCGGACAAGCCGCCGGTGGAGGATTTCTCACGCGGTGCCACCGACAAATGGAGTCCGCGGAGCTTGTCAGTGTGGATCGGCGTCACGGAGCCGTTACGTCAACAGGCACTGACAAGGCCGCGGACGGCCTTGTCAGTGGCACCGGCTACGATCGGATTGAACGCGCTGCAGCCTGCCACGCGCATCACAGCGCCAAGGCAAGTCGCGTTGTGGCACCAACAGGACCGCGCCGTCCGGGATGGCTCACGCCTCGCCGCGCGGCAGGCGGGCCAGGTCCTCGTCGCGGCCCATGAGCACGAGCACCTCGCGCTCGGCCAGCGGCTGCTCGGGCGAGGGGATCTGGAAGGTGACCGGGCTGGTCTCGTCGTCGGGGTCGCGGTGACGGCGCACCGCCACGACGTGCAAACCCTCGCGGGCGCGAAGGTGAAGGTCGGCCAGCGTCTTGCCCACCCATTTGCGCGGCGTGCGCAGCTCCACCAGGCTGAAGCCGCGCTCCAGCTCGAACTGCCTCAGGAACTGCGGGCTGATCAGCCGATGGGCCCAGCGGTCGGCGGCCTCGTCCTCGGGGTTGACGACCTCGTCGGCGCCGATGCTGGCGAGAATCTGCGCCGCCGCGGGCGAGACGGCGCGCGACACGACGCGCGGCACGCCGATGCGCTTGAGCATCACCGTCGCCAGCGCGCTGGCTTCGAAGTTGGACGCGATGCCCACCACCGCCATGTCCACGCCGTCGATGCCCTGGGAGCGCAGCGCCTGCTCGTCGGTGGCGTCGAGGGCGATGGCGAGCGTCACGCGGTCGCGCATGTCCTCGATGATCTCGGCGTTGCGGTCGATGCCGATGACCTCCTGCCCGATTTCGGCGAGGTTGGCCGCCAATCGCGAGCCGAAGCGTCCAAGGCCGATGATGGCAAAGCGTTGCATGGCGGGCCCAAGGTAGCACGCCCGCGGGAGGCGGGCAATTCACAATGCAGAATTCAGAATGCAGAATGCAGAAGCGCTCCCTGCCCCCGGTCAACGCCCGATCGCCGGTTCTTCTTTCTGCATTCTGCATTCTGCATTCTGCCTTTCTCTCCCTCACCCCAGCACCACGTCCTCGTGGGCGTAGCGATAGCCCTGGCGGCGTCTGCCCGCGAGCATCAGCGCCCCGAGCAGGGTCAGCGGGCCGACGCGGCCGAGGAACATCGTTATCGCCAGCACGATGCGCCCCGGGTCGCTGGCCTCGGCGGGGACGCCGAACGCCAGGCCCACCGTGCCCGCGGCGCTGACGGTGTCGAACACCAGCTCCTTGAGGTCGAAGCGTCCGGCCTCGGTGACGCTGAGCACCAGCACCGCCACGACCGCCAGGCCCAGGTAGCAGATGGCGATCGTCGCGGCGCGGCGCACGAGGGCGTCGCTGAGCGTGCGCCTGAACGCCTCGGTCTCGGGGCGGTTGCGCAGCGTGGCGACGACGCTGAGAAACAGCAGCGCCAGCACCGTCGTCTTCATCCCGCCCGCGGGGCTGCCCGGCGAGCCGCCGATGAGCATCAGCACCATCAGCGAGAACACGCCGGTGTCGCTGACCTCGGCCATGTCGATGGTGGTGAACCCGGCCGTGCGCGCCGCCCACGCGAGGAACGCGCCGTCGAGCATCGCCTGGCCCGGGTTGGTGGTGGTGGCGAGGGTGAGTTGGCCCAGGGCGATGGCGAGCATGCCCACGATGGGTACGATCACCGAGGTTGCGAGCACCACCTTGGTATGCACGCTCAGACGTGTCGGCCGGGCCAGCGGGCCGCGCATCCATCCGCGGACGCGGTCGCGCCACGTTCGCCAGAGGTTCTCGATCACCGGAAAGCCGATCGCTCCGACGACGATCGCCGGCAGGATCACGGCGTGCGCCAGCGGGGCGTTGCGGTAGGCGATCAGGCTCTGGCCGGTCAGGTCAAACCCGGCGTTGCAAAAGGCGCTGACGGCGTGGAAGAGGCTCATCGCCGTGCGCTGGGCGACGGTCAAGTCCCCCTGCCAGAGCGGATAGGCCATCGCGGCGGTCAGCAGCTCCAGGCCGATGGTCACCAGCACGATGAAGCGCACGAAGCGGGTGATCTGGGTCACCGGCTGGTCGTGGAGCATCTCGCCCAGGCTGACGTTTTCGCGCAGCGACAGCCCGCGGCCGAACAGCAGCGCGAGCACGGAGCCGAAGATGATGATGCCCAGCGCCCCGAGCTGGATGAGCACGGCGATGACGAGATGGCCGAAGGGCGCGAAGCCCGTGGCCGTGTCGCGCACGATCAGGCCGGTGACGCACACGGCGCTGGTGGCGGTGAACAGGGCGTCGACAAAGCCGATGGGCTGGCCGGCGGGTGTGGCCACGGGCATCATCAGCAGCAGCGTGCCGATGCCGATCAGCAGCAGGAAGGAGATCGGCAGCAGCACGCCAGGCCTGGCCAAGGCGCGCGACAGGGCCATGTTTACCCGCCACAGCTCGGCGCAGAAGAGCACGACGGCGACGAACTCGACCAGCCGCCACGCCGCCGCCGCGCCGGCGACGAAGGCGACCATTCCCGCCGCCGCCAGGGCGAACAGGCCCCACTCGAACACGCCGGCGCCCGCCCCGGGCAGCGGCTCGGTGCGCGTGCGCTTGCGCGCGATCACGTCGGCGGCATAGATCGCCAGCAGCACCACCTGCGCCCCGCGCAGCAGGAGCTCGGCGAAGCGCGGCTCATAGAAGCCGTGCTCCAGCGCCACCGTCGCCGCCGCCAGCGCCATCAGCGCCAGGCGCAGCGCCATCGCCGTCGGCCGAAGCCGCGGCGGCTCGGGCAGACGCCCGTACTGCGGATTGAACCCCTGAGGCTCCGTCATGGAGCGGCAATCGTAACCCCGCCAGGGCGTCGGCGGTAGCAAGGCAGGCCATCGCATCGAACGATCGACGGGTTCTCGCAGGGCCCGGCAGGAGCGCCGAGGCCCCGGCATGGCCGCTTCAACCCGACCGGGTGCCACACGATGCCGTGAACCTTGTGGCGGCGCACCAGCGCGGAGAAGCTCACAACCTTGGGTGCCACGGCTTGACCCGAAGGGCAAGCCGTGCTTCCCGTGACCACCGCACGGCTACAAGAAGGTGGGAATTAGGCTCCGTCCGAAAAGTGGGTGCCACGGCTTGACCGCGAAGCGGCAAGCCGTGTGACGGCCGACGGAGACACGGCTTGCCCTTGGGGACAAGCCGTGGCACCCCCACTCCTGCGGTTTTCGGACG
>SLDI01000718.1:0-10915 GCA_007125385.1 Phycisphaeraceae bacterium
CGCTGGCATGGCGGTTGCCTGTCTGCATGGACGTCGCCCGGAGTGAAGAGACTGCCGGCCGGTGCCGCAAGGACGCGGGCGCTGGCCGGGGACGAACAGCGCCGACGGGCCGCGGCGAGCAGAGGACAGCGGCCCGTCGGCCCCAAGCCGCTCGGAGAAGAGACGCCATGCCCATCACCCCCCCCGCCACCCGCGCTGCCCGCCCTGCCACCACATCCGCCCTGGCCGGCGCCGTGCCGATGCACGTCAGCCGGCCGGGTCTCGTGGCCTTGGCGGTGGCCACGGCGTGTGCGGCCCTGGCGTTGCCCATCGCCGCCGCCGAGGCGCATGAGTCCGCCCGGCCTGGCGTGCACGTCGTGACCCGCGACGCCAGCCCCGGGCCCGCAGGCGAGCCGCAGGTGCGACAGGTGCGCGTCCACCCGCGGCGGGACTCCTCGGCCCTGATCGTGCGGCGGGTGGTCGAGCCCGCCGCCGTGGTGCCGCGCGAGCTGGCGGACCAGCCGACGTTCGCCCATCTGGCGGAGGTGCGTGTGGGCAACCAGCGGATCCTGGTCGATCCCAAGCTCGATGATCTGCGTCGGCTGCACCCGGACCATGAGATTCGCCGGGCGGTGCGGATGTTCCGGACGCAGCCGCCCGGCGGCGTGACGGTGATCCGCTCCCTGCACGCCGACGGTGCGGCGCACGAGCCGGGGCAGGGTCGGCGGATCGTGCCCCGGGCGGTGATCTATCGCCCGGACGCGCTGGGCCCGGCTCCGCAGCCGCGTCCCAAGGGCCTGCCGGAGGTGCACGACGAGGAGTCCGGCGATGAGCAGCGGCCCGCGCCGCGGCAGATTCGCCCGGCCCCGAAGGGGCAGTTGAAGCTGGTGATGCACGACTGAGTTCGAGGGTTTTGCGAGACCCGATCCTTTGAGCAGCCTCTGAGTTCGCCGCGTGGCGGGTCAGAGGCTGCTGTCGTGCGCGCGGCGGGGGACTGGCGGCCGAGGGAATCCCGCCCTTCGCTCGCGGACTCGCTCAGGACGGGCGTTGGCGGGGGCGGTGTCAAGTCGCTGCGGACGAAGCGGTGGTGAAAAGGTGCGATGGCGGCGTTGCGGCCGGGCGAGTCGTATCAACTGGGCAAGTCGGCTGAAGCATTTCAATTTTCGGCGGGTGCGCTTATCCGGGCGTAGGCGGCGGCCGATAGGAGCATTACAGCCTTGGGCGGTGCGTGCGCACCGGTCGGACGCCGGTCGCTGCGCGCCGTGGCATGGGCGAGGGAGTGATATGAGCCTGAACAAGATCCTCAAGGAAGCGGTCGAGCTCGGCGCCTCGGACATTCACCTGATCGTCGGTCATCCGCCGCTGGTGCGCCTTCAGACCGTCATGACGCCGCTGGAGCAGCACGCCCCGCTCTCGGCCGAGGCGGCGACGAAGATGCTCAAGGAGATGGCCAGCGACGAGCAGATGAAGACGTTCGAGAAGGTCAAGGACGCGGACTTCTCGTACGAGATCAAGAACGTGGGGCGTTTCCGCGTCAACGCGCACATCCAGCGCCAGAGCGTGGGCATCGCGCTGCGTGCGATCAAGACGGACATTCCGCCCTTTGACGATCTGAACCTGCCGGACGTGGTGCGTCGGCTGACGTATCTGCCGCGCGGGCTGGTGCTGGTCACCGGCGACACGGGCTCGGGCAAGAGCACGACGCTGGCGGCGATGATCGACGCGATGAATCATCGCTACCAGAAGCACATCATCACGCTCGAGGATCCGATCGAGTACACGTTCAACAGCGCCAAGTCGGTGATCGAGCAGCGCGAGCTGGGCGCGGACGTGCCCAGCTTCGCCTCGGGCCTGCGGCACGTGCTGCGCCAGGATCCGGACATCATTCTCGTGGGCGAGATGCGTGACCTGGAGACGACGGCCGCGGCGATCACGGCGGCGGAGACGGGCCACCTGGTGCTCTCGACGCTGCACACCGTCAACGCGGCGCAGACGGTCGAGCGCATCATCGACATGTACCCCGCCGACCAGCAGAACCAGATCCGCTCGATGCTGGCCAACACGCTGCAGGCGGTGATCTCGCAGACGCTGTTCCGTCGCCTGGACTCCAAGGGCATGTGCCCGGCGGTGGAGGTGATGCTGGCGACGCCGGCGGTGCGGAACCTCGTGCGCGAGAACCGGGCGTTCGAGATTCCCAACGTCATCGAGACGAACCGGGCGATGGGCATGCAGAGCCTGGACAACGCCATCGCCGAGCTCTACTTCAACGGCATGATCAACAAGGAGGACGCGGTGGCGCAGGCCGCGTACCCGGAGAAGCTCGAGCGCATGATTGCCGCGTGATGAATGCAGAATGATGAATGCAGAATGCAGCAATCCCGGATTGGCGTGAGCGCGGGCTCCTCATTCTGCATTGTGCATTGTGCATTGATAATTGGTTGAACGCCCATGCCCCAATACCGCTATCAGATGCGAACGACGGCCGGGGAGACGTCCAACGGCGTGCTCTCGGCGCCCAACGCCTTGGCCGCGGCGCAGCAGCTTCGCGCCCAGGGCCACACCGTGCTTCAACTGACGCCGGTGACCGGGCAGGCGGCGCGGAATTTCAAGGAGAAGCTGGCGGAGCTGAACCAGGGCTCGGGGCCGTCGGCGCGTGACGTGCTGGGTTTCACGTCGCAGTTGGCGGTGATGATCCGGGCGGGCATCTCGCTGCGCGGGGCCGTCGAGGGCATCGCCGAGCAGACGCCGAACCTCAAGTTCCGCCGCATCCTCTTCCAGATCAAGCAGGACGTCGAGTCGGGCAAGCAGTTCTCCGAGGCCCTGGCCAAGCATCCCAAGCTCTTCGGGCCGCTGTACGTGAACATGGTGCGGGCGTCGGAGATGTCCGGCAGCTTCAGCCAGATGCTCGAGCGCGTCGCCGCGTACCTGGCGCAGCAGATCGAGACGCGCTCCATGGTCATCGGGGCGGCGATCTACCCGTCGGCGATCGCGACGATGGCGATCGGCGTGACGATCTTTCTGCTCACCTTCGTGCTGCCGCAGTTCGCCTCCGTGTTCGAGGGCAAGGAGTCGGCGATGCCCTGGCCGACGGTTTTCCTGATGGACCTGTCGGCGTTCATGGTCAACTGGTGGTGGGCCGTGGTGCTGGGGATTCTCGCGCTGATCGGCGCGTTTTACGCGGCCGTGCAGACCGAGACGGGCGGGTGGTGGTTCGACGATCTGAAGCTGCGCCTGCCGCTTTTGAAGAACATGTTCCGGGCGCTGTACATCTCGCGCAGCCTGCACACGATGGGCGAGCTGGTCAACGCGGGCGTGCCGATGCTGGACACGATCCAGATCACGGGCGAGATCTCGGGCAACCGGCTGTACCGGCGGATGTGGCGCAACGTGCACAACTCCGTCAAGCAGGGCAAGAAGATCGTGCACCCGCTCTACAAGAGCTGGCTTCTGCCCAAGGCGGTGGTGCAGATGATCGCCGCGGGCGAGGAGTCGGGCAAGCTCGGCGAGGTGCTCGACGAGGTCTCCGGCTTCTATTCCAAGCAGCTTCGCGAGACGATCAAGACGGTCACGAGCATGATCGAGCCGATCATGATCGTGGTCATGGGCGGCATCGTGGGCTTTATCGCGATGGCGATCATCCTGCCGATCTTCAAGCTCTCGACGCTCGTCGGATGAGCCCACCGGCGCGTCGGCCGCGCCGCCGGTGGCCCGGCCCGGTCCGGTTATGACGGTCGAGCAAGGCAGGAAAGCCCGGCCAACGCGACGCGCCCGCTTGGCATCGGGGGCGCCGAATCGTACGAAAAGGGGTACAGGACGCATCGACATGCACGCCCGACACGCCAACACGCCGCCCGGGGCCAGGCCCGGCTCAAGCTCGCCGCCGAGGCCGGCGCGCCGAATGCGCCGCTGGCGCGGCCGGGGCTTCACGCTCATCGAGGCGGCGCTGACGACGGTGATCATCGGCACGGCGGTGCTGGCGATCGTCGCGGCGCAGCAGGCGTACCACCAGCAGAACGACTGGGCGCAGCGCTCGGCCACGGCGCACCTGCTGGCCAACGAGATCCGCGAGCTGACCCTGACGCTGCCGGTCTACGACCCGTTCGAGCCGCGCGGCGAGATCACCAGCCGCACCGGCCCGACCCAGCCGCACCAGTTCCGCAGCGTCGTCGACTTCGCCGGCGACATCGACGGCATCAGCAACACGGGCTCGGTGTTCCATCCGCCGATCAACGCCCTGCGCATGCCGATCGACGACCTGGAGCAGTGGCGTCAGGTGGTCAGCGTGCACAGCGTGCGGAGCTCGGACATCACGGTGGACGAGCCGTTTCAGCCGCTGGGCAGCGACGACGAGCTGGTGCGCCTCAACGTCCGCGTCGAGTACCGGCGCGTCGAGGACGAGCAGTGGGACCGCGTCACCGACCTGACGTGGGTGGTCAACCCGTAGGCAAAGGGGCGGTGGTCATGGACACTCATAACACACAAAACGCTTCTGGCCGGGGTGACATTGACAAGCGGAGTCCGCGGAGCTTGTCAGTGCCGTGCAAGGAACGCACTGACAAGGCCGCGGCCGGCCTTGTCAGTGGCACCCGTCGGCGTGGCGGTGCTCATCACCGTCGCGGTGCCGCGGCGATCATGGCGATGCTGTTCATGGTGATCTTCGGGTCGCTGGCGGCGGCGATGGCGATCGTCTCGCAGGGCAACCTCGCCACCGCCGACGCGCACATGAAGATCAACCGCTCGCTCGCGGCCGCGGAGACCGGCATGCACCTGATCGAGCATCGGCTGCGCGAGGTGGGGATGGAGATCCTCATCAAGGAGGGTGAGATCGACGCCAGTCTCGCCGCCTCCCTCTGGGCCGAGGACATCGTGCCCAAGATGAGCAGTCGCTTCACCAACGAGGATCACAGCGAGGCCAACCCCGTCGTCGACGGCACGACGCTCAAGCTCGGACCCATTCGCCTGGGGGACGACGCCCCGCGTTTCACCGCCACGCTCACGCCGCACCCCCTGCCCGATCACGACTACACGGCCGCGCAGTACCAGCGCGCCGCGTACGACGGCGTAGACCTGCCGCTGGACGCGCGCTGGGTGCGCGTGACGGTCACCGGCTACGACGGACCCGAGGGCCGCCGCATCCATCGCTCGGTGTCCAAGGACTTTCGCATCGGCAAGCGAATTCCCTACGCCGTGCTCGCCCGCAGCCGCATCCTCATCGGCCAGCACGTGATGATCGACGGGCCCGTCGGCTCGCGCTTCGACGAGACGCACCTCGAGCACGGGCACCCGATCCACATGGTCAGCGATTTCCGCGGCCTGGCGTCGGAACTCGACGATCAGCTCGACCTGTTCGTCAACACCCTCATCACCAACGACAAGACCGGCAACAACCGCCTGAACATCAACCACCCCGACGAGATCGAGGGCATCGCCAACCCGCAGCAGTACGACATCGATGGCGACGGGTACATCGACGAGTGGGACTTTTTCCTCGACCACTTCGGCCAGGTCGACACCGACACGGGCGAATGGTACGTCACCCGGCAGCAGCTCATCAATGGGGCCGACGACCCGGTCCGCGCCGAGGAGCTTTTCGAGCTGATCAAGAGCTTCGGCCACTCGCCGGACCCGGACCAACTGGACTACCGCGACCGCTACGCCAAGATCCGCGGCGAGATCTACCTCACCGCCACACGCCAGGCGTGGGAGTCCGGCGCGGCCGACCCGGCCTACCAGGATTATTTTCAGGGGCCGATCCACCCGGACTTCAACAAGCAGCCGCTGGTCTTCGACTCGGCCTCGAACGAGGCGTACGACTTCGGGCCCGAGGACTTCGACGTCAGCGGCTTTCGCAACACGGCGGTGGACTCCAGCCGCGGCGACTTCGACTCGCAGGTGCAGTGGAATCTCGACAACAATTCGGAGGCGGAGGTCAGCTCCGAGCCCGGCGAGCCGGTGCCCTACGGCGCCGAGAACCCGTACGATCACTACGATCGGACGGTGTATCGCAACATGCGCTTCGAGGACGTGCTGATCCCCAAGGGCACGAACGCGCTGTTCGAGAACTGCGAGTTCATCGGCGTCACGTTCATCGACACGAAGACCGACATTGACGACCCGCTGACCTACAACCTCGCGGGCATGATGGAGCACGACGGGACGCTGCGGTTCAAGGAGCACACGGACGAGCTGGGCAACACGAAGGAGACGGCCAACAACATCCGGTTCGACGGCGCCGACATTCACGGGGCGATCATCACGGCCGCGCCGCTCGAATACGCCCATGCGCGGAACAAGCTTCAGTTCACCGGGCACACGCGCTTCATCATCGAGGACTCGCCGCACCTGAACGAGACGCAGAAGCGGCTGTACCGCCGCAGCACGCTGCTGGCCCCGCACTACTCGATCGAGATGGGCACCTTCTCGGAGCCGGCGAACGCGGAGCAGATGACGGAACTGCACGGCACGGTCGTCGCCGGGCTGGTGGACATGCGTGGCAACATCCGCGTCACGGGCACGATCCTCTCCACGTTTCACCCGACGTCGAACCAGGGGCCGGTCATCGGCGAGACGAGCCCCTGGTTCAACATGGCGATCGGGTACTTCGACGAGGACTCCGGCGACATGGAAGCGTCGGTGCCGGCCCAGGGCCGGGGCATGATCCAGATCCGCTACGACCCGACGACCGCCCTGCCCGATGGGATCAACGGCCCCATCGAGGTCGCGCCGATGCACGGGACCTATTTCGAAAGCGGCAAGTGATGGTATTTCGGATTTCAGATTTCGAATTTCGGATTTGGCGGCGGGCGCGCGGACCCGGTGCGCTTCTCGTGCGCCGTCGGCCTCCGAAATCCGAAATCCGAAATCCGAAATGCTCCTGCGCCCGCCCCGGCCTGTCGCTGGTGGAGATGCTCATCGCGCTGTCGATCAGCGCGCTGCTGCTGACGGCGACGATGGTGGCGGTGGACGTGAGCTTCCGCGCCTACGCCATCGCCGCCGAGAGCGCCAGCGCCCAGACGTCGACGCGAATGGTCACGCATCGGCTGCTGGCGATGGTGCGCACCAGCGTCGCCCATGAGCCGGTGACGATCGGCCCGGGCGTGAGCTTTCACGAGCCGGCGCCCGACGACCCGGACGTGCCGCTGGACCAGAACACGCTGGTCAGCACCTACCTGGAAATGCTGGACGCGAGCAACAACCTGATCCGCATCGAGCATGACGCGGACACACGTCGGCTGTACCTGACGACGACGCCCGACGCCGGCGACGGCACGCCCAGCGCCCCGACGCCGCTGCTGGACAACGTCACCGAATGCACCTTCTTCATGCACCGCCGCTTCGACCGCGACGGGGTGATCGTGCTTTACCGGGCGACGATGGACCTGACCGTCCAGCCGGACGAGGACCCGACGCTGACGCTGGAGCGTGGCAACACGCCGGCGATCCGGATGATCGCCTCGACGATGCCACGGCGGCTGGACTGACGGCCGGGGCGAGCGACCGCCCGGCAGGCGGCTCGCCACCGGCCGGCCGCGGGCCCGGCAGGAAATCTCCAGTCCCCTGCGATATCCGAACGGGCGTGGCAGGAGGCACAGGCGCCGCCCCTGACGTGATGGTCGGGCTCGTCGGGGCTCGTCGGCCTGATCTTGCCATCTCCGGCGCCGCCGTGTAAGATTCCGGGCTGTCTGCCGGCCGCATGGGGGCAGCCGCCCGGCAAGCCCCGGCGACGGCGTGCACCGGTGGCTGGCGGCAGGGCCGGACGGCTCCGCAAAGACGTTTAAAACAGGCACTTACCGTGCCATCGCGTGCGGGTGTAGCTCAGTGGTAGAGCGTCACGTTGCCAACGTGAATGTCGAGGGTTCGAATCCCTTCACCCGCTTTCAAGAAAGGCCCGCTGCCAAGTGCAGGCGGGCCTTTTGCTTGCGCCGCAACTGGCGTCACGTCGAAGCCTTGTGACCCGGACTCGGGGCCGGTGGCCTCCTGGGCGGTCACTGCCAGATGGTGCCAGATGGTGCCACGAGGCGCTGCATATGTGCTGCATTTCGACGCTCGTGCTGCAACCGTGCTGCGGGATGACGGCCAAGGGCTACTGGACGACGAAGGCACCGACGCCGGCCGACACGCAATACTCGGCCCTGCTCCGCGAGATCCAGAAGAAGGGTGCTGAGGCCCGCTTCAAGAAGGTCGAACGCGGTGTGTTCACGCTGGTCGGCGGGAAGGAGGGCTGACCCATGCGACGCCGCACCGAGAACCGGACCATCGAATTCCGCGGCTCGCCCGGCGGCGCCCTGGAGTGCGTCGTCACACTGCACGACGGTTGGCAGTACATCCACCGCTGCTCGGAGCAGATCCTTCGCCAGGTCGCCGCCTGGCTGGACGACCACACCGAGCTGGTGACGACGACGAGCATAGCCGACGCCATCGACGCGCCGCTGACGCAGGTGAACGTGGCGCTGGAGCTGCTCAAGGAGTGCGGCATGCTGGCACCGGTCGACGGACGACGCAGCCACACCCCTCAAAGGTTACCGCACCGCCTTATTCGGGCACGCGGTGACGTTGGGTTCCCGAATTCGCATCATCTTCCCAATCCGCTGCTCAATCCTTGTCCAACTCCCTCGTGCCAGTCTTGCCGTCGGGCGCTTCCCTATCCTCGTGCACAGCCGATAAGTCATCACTGGTGGACGGGGTCTCGATAGGCCGGAAACGTAATGAGGCGTCCAGCCCGTCGTAGAGCTGTTGGACGGCAGCGACGAAGGCAACGCACAATGATGGATCGGCGTCGAATGAATGTTCCGGATCGGCGGTGATGGCCGCCTGGCGTGCGGCCTCGAGCAGAGGGCGGTAGTGATCGGCCATCAGTGCGTCATCGAGGAAGCGCTCGCTGAACAGCCGCAAGGCGTCGGTGTCATCGCGCGCTTCCAGGCCGCGGGTCACAAGCAGCGCGCGCGCGGCGGCGACGGTGGCGGCGTGGTACCGCTGGCGCGCCGCCGCGCCGCGGGCGTGGGCGAGGTCCAGCTCGATGAGGTCAAAGACACCGGCACCACATTCACCGGCGCCGCGTCCGGCGAGGGTGAAGGGCTTTTCGCTGGACAGGTCGTGGTAGAGGCTGGGATCGACGTCGAAGGCTGGCAGGTGGCGATGGTTCGCCGCCTGGCTGGCGAGCAGGGCCTCGCCCGCCACGTCGACGAAGGCATGGAAATCGGGGAACTGCGGTGAATCGCGGAACGCGCGAAGCAGCTCAGTGATGACGGCGGAGACGTGCCTGGCGGGGATGGTGTGGCGTCCACGGGCGAGGCGCGTGCGCTGCTCGCCGAGTCGGCCGCCGAGCTGGAGCACGTAATGGGGCGCGAGCCGGCCATGGGCGCGGCGGGCGGCGCCGTAGAGGCCGATGGCGGCGATGGGATGGCGGCCGCAGGCGTTGGGGCAGCCGCTGATGTGAATGTTCACATCCGCCAAGGCGGACAGATCCAGCGAGTTGGCGCGCAGCTCGTCGGTGACGGCCTGAGCCAGGCCGCGGGAGAGGCAGAGCCCGAGTTTGCAGGTGGCCGGGCCGGGGCAGGACACGAGCTGGCGCAGGACAGGTGGGACGGGTTCCGCCAACTCGAGGGCGGCGAGTTTGTCGTGGACCGCGGCCAGCTCATCATCGCGGACCCATCGCAACGAGAGGTTCTGCGACTGCGTGGCGTGGGCGCGCTGCTGGCCATGATCGGCGATGACCTCCGCCAGGCGGTCGAGCGTCTGGGCGGCAATGTTGCCGCAATGAAGCGGGATCTGGACCAAGTGGTAGCCGGGTTGCTTCTGCGCCAGCACATTGGTGGCGAGCCAGGACTCGAAGCCGCGGCCGGGGTGGTGGTGTCGTGGTGTGGCGGGTTGCCCGGGTGGGGCGAGCCGGCGCGGCGCTGGGGCGGGATCGTCGCTGGGCAGCTCGCGGCGTTGGGCGATGTACAGATCGCGGAACTGCTCGAGGCCGATGTCCTCGATGAGATGGCGCAGGCGGGCCTTTTTGCGGTTGCGCCGGTTGCCTTGGAGGTCAAAGACGCGTTTGACCGCCTGGGCGACGTGGTGGATGCGGTCGGCGGGGACGAAGGGTTCGAGCAGCTCGCCGATGCGGCAGTGGGCTCCCATGCCTCCGCCGACGTAGACGGCGTAGCCGCGCTGCCCGTTGCGGGATCGCGCGATGAACCCGAGGTCGTTGACCAGGGCGGCGGCGCAGTCGTCCGGGCAGCCGGAGAAGGCGATCTTGAGCTTGCGTGGCATGCGGTAGCTGGAGGGGTCGTCGATGAGGTGCTCGGTCAGGGCGACGGCGTCGGGCGCGACGTCGAAGCGCTCCTTGTCGCAGACGCCGGCGAGCGGGCAGGCGGTGATGTTGCGGACGGTGTTGCCGCCGCCGCCCTTGGTCGAGAGGCGCGCGGCGTGCAGCTCGACGAGCGCGCGGTGCAGATGCGCCAGCGGCACGGCGTGGATCTGGATGTCCTGGCGATCGGTCACGTGCAGCGCGCCGTCGCCGTAGCGCTGGGAGACGCGCGCCAGCGTCTTCATCTGCTCGGGCAGGACGAGGCCGGCGGCCAGACGGACCCGGAGCATGTGAAGGCCTTCGTCGCGCTGCTCGTAGACGCCCTGGGGCACGCGGAAGGCGCGGTATTCGGCAAAGGAGATTTCGCCGCGTTCGAAGCGCCGGGTCTGCTCGTCGAACGCGGCCAGATCGTCCGCGAGGCCGGCCGGCAGCTTGCAGGTCGTGGACATGAGCGGCTACTCCTGCCTGGATGGGAAGGTAGCCCCGGGACGATGGGGCTGGACGATGCCGATCTCGCGATCGGTCAGGTAGCAGGACGGGTCCATGCCCATCCAGTTGCCGGTGGCGACCTCGGCGCGCGTGCGCAGGTTGCCGTTGCACACGGAGAGGAAGTGGCAGCGCTGACAGCGTTGGGGCAGGTGGGCC
>SLDI01000683.1:0-2865 GCA_007125385.1 Phycisphaeraceae bacterium
GGACTGGGGCGTTTCCGCTGATACGACCGATACGCCCCCAAGCGTACCAGCGGGAGGCTTGCTTCATAGATTCACTGGCGGCTTGTCCGCCAGTGCCCGGGCGCGCCGAAGCGCACGGCAGTTGAGGCGACGTTGATCGCCGCGCGGGCGAACCCGCCACGCCACAGGCGGCCGACCAGGCACTGGCGGGCAAGCCGCCAGTGCCACCCGATGCGGCGACACAGGCGTTAGTGGCACCGGAGTCGACCGGGACGGCGCCTGTCTGGCGTAACGCCCCGTCTTGGTGTTCATTCGTGTTCATTCGTGTTCATTCGTGGCCCTGACTTTCTTGCCTGATTCCGATGGCTGACACTGCGCAGATTCTCGTTGCTGGGCATATCTGTCTGGATGTGATACCGATGTTTGCGTCGCAGGCGTCGCCGCGGCTGGAGCCGGGGTCGTTGACGCGTGTGGGGCCGGCGTTGCGTTCGCCGGGTGGGCCGGTGGCGAACGTCGGTTTGGCGCTGCATCGGCTGGGTGTGCCGACGGCGCTGATGGGCAAGGTGGGTGACGACTTGTTCGGGCGGGAGATCATTCGGCTGATCGAGCGTGAGGGGCCGGGCCTGGCGTCGGGGATGATCCGGGCGGTGGGCCAGGACACGAGCTACACGATCGTCATCAGTCCGCCGGGGACGGATCGGCTGTTCCTGCATCATCCGGGGGCGAACGACACGTTCGGCGCCAGGGATGTGAAGCTGGACGGGCTGGAGGGGGCGCGGCTGATGCACTTCGGGTATCCGCCGATCATGCACGGGTTCAGCAGCGATGGCGGCGAGGCGATGTGGCGGGTGTTTGGTCAGGCGCGATCGCGCGCGATGGCGACGAGCCTGGACATGTGCAGCATCGACCCGGCGTCGGAGGCGGGGCGGGTGGATTGGCGGGCGTGGCTGGAGCGCGTGCTGCCTGTGGTGGATCTGTTTCAGCCGAGCTTCGAGGAGCTGCGCTGGATGTTGATGGGCGCGACGCCGGCGGGCGACGCGCCGGCGGAGATTGACGAGGTGCGCGAGCTGGCGGGGCAGTGCCTGGCGATGGGGGCGGCGGTGGTGGCGATCAAGCTGGGCGAGCATGGGCTGTACCTGCGCAGCAGCGAGGAGGCGGGGCGGCTGGGGGACGTGCCGGGCGGCGTGCTCGCCGACGTCGAGGCGTGGCGCGGCCGGGAGCTGCTGCAACCCTGCTACGAGGTGGAGGTGGTGGGCACGACGGGCTCGGGCGACGCGACGATCGCCGGTCTGCTGGCGGCGCTGCTGCGCGGCGACGATGCGGCGGATGCGGTGCGGGCGGCGACGGCGACGGGCGCGTGCTGCGTCGAAGCCCCCGACGCTACCGGCGGGATCAAGGCGTGGCGGCGGATCGAGCAACGCTTGGCCGATGGTTGGGCGCAGCGGGCGCACGGGTTGCGGTTGGATGATGGTTGGAGCGATGCGGCGCCGCATCGTGGGCCGGCGGACCGGGGGCGGGATTAGCTGCGTCGGAAGAGTGGGTGCCGCGGCTTGGCCGCGAAGTGGCAAGCCGTGCAGCGGCCGACGGAGGCACGGCTTGCCCTTCGGGACAAGCCGTGGCACCCAACGCCGTGCACTCTGGCTGTTGGGTGGGTAGAGCGAAGCGAAACCCACCACGCTTACCGTGCATTCCCGCCGCAACCGGTGGGTTTCGCTGCGCTCTACCCACCCTACATCAGCGCCGCCACGCGGTGGCTCACGGCGTTGAGTGGCATCCGCTCAGGCCGTTTTCGGATGGGTCCTGGCATACGGCACTGCCTGGCGTGGTACTTGCACCGGCAGCGTCGCGGCCGCAAACTCTGCCCATGGCCCAGCGGCGTTTTCACTATGACGCGGCGTTCGAGCACTATCTGCGTGCCAATGCGATCCCCTACGTCGCGGTGGACGAGGCCAAGCGGGCCGTGCACGCCGACGCGGTGCCGCGTCAGCTCAAGAGCTTCGACTTCGTGGTGTATTCGTCGAGCGGGCCGAACCTGCTGATCGACGTCAAGGGCCGCAAGCACAGCGGGCGGACGGGGCGCAGCCTGCAGAACTGGGTGACGGACGAGGACGTGCGCTGCCTGGAGACGTGGCGGGGGATCTTCGGCGAGGGGTTCGAGGCGGCGTTCGCGTTTCTGTTCTGGTGCGACGCCCAGCCGCCGGATGCGCTGTTCCACGAGGTGTTCGTGTACGGCGAGCGGTGGTATGCAGTGCTGGCGGTGACGCTGGGGCAGTACCGGCAGCACATGAGGCGGCGCAGCGCCAAGTGGAACACGGTGTCGATCCCGGCGGCGCGGTTCGATGAGCTGGCGACGCCGCTGAAGCAGATGCTGTAGGCGGTGACGGCCCGGCTTGCCGTTCGGGACAAACCTGGCACGCCGCACGGCTTGCCCTTCGGGACAAGCCGTGGCACCCCTGCCCGCGTGTTGGCGACCCCTTTGACCGGGCCGGGTATCCCCCCAATCGCGTGTAGACGGGCAACAAGCGGCGGCGTGGCCCCTAGCATCCGGGCGATGCGATACCTGCTGGTCAATCACGTGCCAATGGGCGTGGGCTCGGCGCCGGGTCGGGTGCGGGTGGGTGACCTGTGGCTGGAGGATCTGCGTGCCCAGGGCCAGGCGGTGGCGGAGCATGGGGGACGGCTGCGGGTGGCGTGCCCGCTGGTGGCGGAGCTGCCGCGGGACTCGGGCAGCTTTCACAGCGTGGAGGTGAGCCTGGAGCAGGAGCCGTTCGAGCACGTGGCGCTGCCGGCGTATCGGAGCCTGTTGCAGATGCTGCGCGTGCTGGGGCGTGTGCGGCGGGCGCTGCGGCAGGCGATGGTGGAGGCGGACATCGTGCAGATGGGGTA
>SLDI01000162.1:0-2862 GCA_007125385.1 Phycisphaeraceae bacterium
ATCGTCGAAACATTCCAAGTATAGCATCCACAAGCCCCCGAGGCCCCCCCGTTAGCCGTCGCCCCCCGGGCGACGCGGGGGTACGCGGGCCAAGGGTGGTCGATGCTTGAATGTAGGGTGGGTAGAGCGAAGCGAAACCCACCGGTTTGATCGACGATTTACGGCCATCGTGGTGGGTTTCGCTCCGCTCTACCCCCCCTGCATCGGGCGGCGACCTCCGCGCTACCCCGCGGCCTCTGCGAGCACCCCCTCCGCTCGCTGGTGCGATCCGGCTGTGCTACGGTGCCGGCGGGTTGCGGGGGGCGGCGGCATCTGCTCAACTGGTAGGGCTTGGCCGAGATACCCGTATGAACCGCGTGCGCGGAGGGAACATGACGACGAAGACCCTGGACAGCCGCATCGAGCCGATCTACGAGGAGGTGCTGCGCCGCAACCCGGGCGAGGCCGAGTTCCACCAGGCGGTGGCCGAGGTGCTCGAGACCCTCGGCCCGGTGATGCGCAAGTACCCCGAGCTGGCCGAGGCCCGCATCATCCAGCGCATCTGCGAGCCGGAGCGGCAGATCATCTTCCGCGTGCCCTGGCAGGACGACGACGGGTGCGTGCAGATCAACCGCGGCTTCCGCGTCGAGTTCAACAGCGCGCTGGGCCCGTACAAGGGCGGCCTGCGCTTCCACCCGTCCGTCTACCTGGGCATCATCAAGTTCCTGGGCTTCGAGCAGATCTTCAAGAACGCCCTGACCGGCATGCCCATCGGCGGGGGCAAGGGCGGCAGCGACTTCGACCCCAAGGGCCGCAGCGACAGCGAGGTCATGCGCTTCTGCCAGAGCTTCATGACCGAGCTGTACCGCCACCTCGGCGAGTACACCGACGTGCCCGCGGGCGACATCGGCGTCGGCGGCCGCGAGATCGGGTTCCTCTTCGGCCAGTACAAGCGCATCACCAACCGCTACGAGTCGGGCGTGCTCACCGGCAAGGGCATCGAATGGGGCGGCTCGCTCGTGCGCACCGAGGCCACCGGCTACGGCACCGTCTACTTCACCCACGAGATGCTCAAGGCCCGCGGCGACAGCCTCGAGGACAAGACCGTCATCGTCTCCGGCTCGGGCAACGTCGCCATCTACGCCATCGAAAAGGTCAAGCAGCTTGGCGGGCGCGTCATCGCCTGCTCGGACTCCGGCGGGGTGATCCACCACAAGCAGGGCCTGGACCTCGACCTCATCAAGCAGCTCAAGATCGTCGAGCGACGACGCATCAGCGACTACGCCGAGCACCACACCGACGCCGAGTACAAGGCCGACGGCAACATCTGGCACATCCCCTGCGACGTGGCCCTGCCCTGCGCGACCGAGAACGAACTCGACGGCGGCGACGCGAAAAAGCTGCTGGACAACGGCTGCATCGCCGTGGCCGAGGGCGCCAACATGCCCTGCACGCCCGAGGCGGTGGCGATGTTCCTGGCCGCGGGCATCGCCTACGGCCCGGGCAAGGCGGCCAACGCCGGCGGGGTGGCCACCAGCGCCTTGGAGATGCAGCAGAACGCCAGCCGCGACTCCTGGAGCTTCGAGTACACCGAGGCGCGCCTCGCCGAGATCATGCAGAACATCCACAGAACCTGCCACCGCACCGCCAGCGAGTTCGGCTCGCCCGGCAACTACGTCGTCGGCGCGAACATCGCCGGATTCCTCCACGTCGCGCGCGCGATGGATGCGCTGGGGCTGGTGTGAGGGGGCAGGGGAAGGCGCGAAGCAGAGGGGCCGGCGGTGTCACTGACAAGCGGAGCTGTGGCGGGCCGGAGCTTGTCAGTGCGGATCGCCGTGGCGGGTCCGTCACCACCCACCCCGCACTGACAAGGCCGAGGACAGCCTTGTCAGTGGCACCCCGCGCGATGGGGTTCATCCGTGATCACGGCCGCAGCGCGCCGAAGGCAGCGTTCGGCCGCAGCCCCGAAGGGGCGACCGGGCTGTAGCCACGGGTGGAGCGAAGCGGAACCCGTGGTTGCTGTGGCTGTGGCCGATCCCGCCCCGGCAGGGGCGGAGGCAGGTTCGAATCCTTCCTGGTGCCGGACGTCGTCGGGCGATCGTACAAAGCACCCTTCGGGCTGCTGTGTGGCACCCGCCACCTTTTTGACGTGCCCCCCCGATCGCGAAGGCCCCGCATGAGTTTCCGTTTGACTACGCCGGCGGATTGAAGTGGTACAGCGCGAAATAGATCGCCACGCCGGTGACCGAGACGTACAGCCAGATGGGCCAGCCGACGCGCGCCAGGCGCCGGTGCGTGGCGTCGTGCCGCTTCAGCCCCAGCCAGAGCAGGGCCACGGCGAAAAAGGGCACCGTCATCGCCAGCAGCACGTGGCTGATGAGCAGCGCGTAGTAGCCCGCCAGCACCACGCCCTCGGCGTTGAAGCGCGTGTGGGCGCCGCCGGCGACGCTCGCCCGCCAGGCGTAGTGCGCAACGTAGCTGACCAGGAACAGGCACGACACCGCCAGCGCGGCGATCATCGTGTTGCGATGGGCGATGATGCGGCGCCGCTTGATCAGCACGAGCCCGGTGATGAGCAGCGCGGTGGCCACGGCGTTGAGGCCGGCGTTCACGGCGGGAAGGGCGGAAAGGTCCATGGGGAGGTTTCTGGTGTGCAGGTGATCTTGCCAATGCTGCTGGCGGGTGCCACTGGCGGCTTGTCCGCCAGTGCCTCGGCGCCACGTTCGACTCGCAGCGGTGAAGCTTGCGGTGATTATTGATCCTTGAATGGTTGCATTAACCCCAAGTCGTCCGGTGCCACGGCTTGTCCCGAAGGGCAAGCCGTGCACTTGCCGACGATCGCACGGCTTGCCGCTTCGCGGTCAAGCCGTGGCACCCTGAGTA
>SLDI01000303.1:0-2843 GCA_007125385.1 Phycisphaeraceae bacterium
CGAGCTGCGCCTGCGCGTGGAGCTGAACAAGCCCCTGCCCATCGAGCCCGGCACCGTCTCGCGGACGCTGCCCGGCCTGGCGGGGCAGGCCCGGCTCGGCGCAGGCGGTGACCAGGACAGGCGCTGGTTCGAGGTCGAGCTGACGCTGGACCAGACGCTGGAGACCACCGTCGAACTGGTGGACGAGCATGGGCTGGCCAGTCACTCGGAGCGGCGCTACCGCATCGAGGCGCTGGCCGACCAGCCCCCGGCCGTGACGCTGCTTTCGCCCGAGTCGGACGAGTCGGTGATGCCCACGGCCACGGTGCCGCTGGCCACGCGGGCGCGCGACGACGTGGGGCTCGAGGAGCTGTCGCTGCGGGCCGAGCTGCATCGCGGCGGCCGCCAGCCGGTGCGCCAGACGCTGGATCGCATCGCGGGGCGCCGGCCGGAGCTGACGCTCGACCGGGAGCTGGCGATCGATGCGCTTGACGTCGAGCCGGGCGACACGGTGGCGGTCTATGCCCAGGCGCAGGACGTGTTCGAGCTCGACGGCGAGCGCCACGAGCCGGTGCAGTCGGTCCAGCGGCACTTGCGGATCATCGGCGAGAGCGAGCTGATCCAGGAGCTGCGGCGGGAGCTGGCGGCCGTGCGTCAGCAGGCGGTGCGGATGCAGCGCCAGCAGGAGGAGCTGACCCGGCGCGAGCCGGCCGAGACGCTCTCGGGCCAGCGGCAGATCACCGACCGGGCGCAGTCGCAGCGGCAGGTGGTCGACCGCCTGGGCGAGCGGGCCGAGCGCAATCGGCTCGAGGAGCCGGCGCTGGAGCAGATGCTCGATCGCTCACGTTCGCTGCTCGAGCAGGCGGGCGAGGCGTCGGAGCGGGCCCGGCAGGCGCTGCGCCAGGCCGCCGACGACGAGGCGGATGAGGCGGCGCTGGACGCGGGGCGGCAGGAGCAGGCGGCGACGGACGAGGCGCTGCGCGAGCTGATCGGGCTGCTGGACGATGGGCGTGACGCGCTGACGCTGCAACTGGAGCTGCGTCGTCTGCGGGCGCAGCAGGAGGCGCTGGAGCTCGAGGCGCGTCGCCTGCTGCCGCGGACGGTGGGCCAGGAGCTTGAGGACCTGCCCGACGAGCTGCGCGACGCGCTGGCGGAGCTGGCGCAGTCGCAGGCCGAGGCGGGCCGGGACGCGGCGTCGCTGATGCAGCAGATGCGTGAGGCGGCGCGGCGGCTGGCGGAGATGGACGACGCGACGGACGAGCAGCTCGCCCAGAGCCAGGCGCTGGACGAGGCGGTGGACCTGGCCGAGCGCGACGCGCTGGACGAGCGCATGGATGCCGCGGCCGAGGCGGCGCGGGCCAATCGCCTCAGCCAGGCGGGGCAGGACCAGCAGGCGAGCCTGGAGACGATCCAGCAGATGCTCGAGGGGCTCGAGCAGCGCCAGGATGAGCGCACGCAGGCGATGCTGCGTCGCCGCCTGGAGGAGCTGGCGCGGACGATCCGCCAGCTCATCGAGCGCCAGCAGGGGCAGATCGAGGCGTTGGACGAAGCGCGGCACGTCCCGGCGCTGGAGCCGGCGCAGGCGGCGCTGCGGCAGCGGACCATGGCCGCGGCTCACCGGGCGGCCGACGAGCAGGCGACCCAGCCGGCGGCAACGTTGCTGGACGAAGCGGTCGACGCCCAGGCTCAGGCGATGCGCGGCCTGCGTGGGGACGACCGCCCCGTGGCCGAGCAGGGTAAGGCCGAGGCCCTGGAGCACCTGGAGGCGGCGCTCGAGGCGATCCAGCAGCAGCAGCGCCACGCCGAGCAGGAGCAGCGCGACGAGCAGCGGCGGGAGCTTCAGCAGCGTTACGCGGAGCTGGCGGATCGGCAGGACGCGCTGCGCGAGCGGGTCGAGGAGCTTAACGCGGCCGGGCCGCTGGACCGTCGCCAGCGGGCGGAGCTGATCCGCCTCAGCGGCGAGCAGCAGGACCTGCGCGCCGACGCCGCGGCGCTGGGCGAGGAGGTGGGCGAGGCGGTGCTGTTCGAGCACCTGCACCAGCGCGTGGACAGCCTGGCGTCCAGCGCGGCCGAGCGGCTCGAGCGGGCCCAGACCGGCCGGGGCGTGACGGGCGAGCAGGCGACGGCATCGCGTTTGCTGCGTACGGCAGCCATGGCGCTGGATGAGGACGTGCAGCCGGCCGAGTTCGCCGCGGCCGAGGACGCTGGCGGGGCCGGCGGCGATGGCGGCGGCGGCGCGGGCGGGGCGATGGGCGAGCTCGTGCCGCCGATCGCCGAGCTGCGCGTGCTGCGGCAGTTGCAGGAGGTGGTGCACGAGCAGACGCGCCTGCTGGGCGAGGACGACGCGGCGCCGGATCGCGAGACCCGCCTGCGCGAGCTGGGCCAGGAGCAGGGCCAGCTTTCGTCGCTGGGGCAACGGCTCATCGAAATGCTCGAGAGCGACGAGCAGCGGCGCATGGAGCAGCGGTAATGAATGTTGGAACTCGGATTATGGATCGCACAGGTGCGCACCGCCGGCGGTGGGCGCTGTGTGCGCCGGCCGTGGCCCTGGGCCTGACGCTCGCCGTGCCCGCCCTGGCCGACGGCCCGGGGCTGGATGAGCTGCTGGAGCTTGGGCCCGAGCCTGAGCAGCGCGACGAGCCGGCGGCGGAGCGTGACGCGCTGGACGAGGACGCCCGGCGGACGCTGGAGCGTCAGCGGGCGGCGGCGGACGCGTTTCGCCAGGCGGTGCGCGAGATGGGGGACGTGGGGCGGCGGCTGAGCGATCAGCTCGACGCGGGCGTGAGCACGCAGCGGGCGCAGCAGGCGATCCTGGACAAGCTCGACCAGGTGATCGAGGCGGCGCGGCAGCAGCAGGCCGGCGA
>SLDI01000321.1:0-2843 GCA_007125385.1 Phycisphaeraceae bacterium
AGACGTGGGTCGGGCAAGTCAGCAACGCCCAGGCCACGCTGCACGTGCGCGGTGCGGGCTCCCGGTTCATCGCCGAGGACGAGCTCATCGTCGGCCTCGCCGGCCAGGGCTTGCTGCAAATCGAGGACGGCGGGACCGTCACCAGCGGCGATGCCACCGTCTCCCACTCCACCGGCGCCCAGCAGGGCCTGGCGCGCATCGTCGGGCCCGGCTCACGCTGGAACAACACCGGCGAACTGACCATCGGTCGCGAGCCCAACGCCAACGGCCTGCTGCGCATCGAGGACGGCGGGCGGCTGGACGTCGGCGGCACCATGAACCTCGCCCACCGCATGATCACCGCCGTGATCCCCCAAGGCACACTCGAGATGATCGGCAGCGACTCGCAGTGGAACAACACCGGCCCCGTCTACGTCGGCGGGAGGGCGGACGTCGTCGGCGGCCTCGGCACCGTCCGGATTGAGGACGGCCTCGCCACGCTCGACGACCTGCTGCATCTGCATCCGACCGGGACCCTCGAGATGCTCGGCGGGAGGCTGCACACCCACACCCTGCACACCGCCGTCGACGTGCCCGCCAGTGAAGCCGCCACGTTCAGCTTCGGCGCCGGCACCATCGTGGTCGATGGCGGCGAGGCACGCTTCCAGCATACGACCACGCTCGACTACGGCGGCACCGACCCGGACAACATTCCCACCTTCCAGTTCATCGACGGCGCCGAGGCGCGCATCCACTTCGCCTGGCGCATCGGCCAGGCCGAGGACACCTTCGGGCGAACCGACATCGTCGGCGTCAGCGATGAGGGCGTGCCCAGCGCGCTGCGCAGCACGGTCTTTGGTGGCGGGGCCGACCTGGTCGTCGGCGATCGCGGCGAGGGCGAGCTCAACCTGCTCGACGGCGCGCTGGCCGATTTTTCCGGCGGACTGACCATCGGCGGTCGCGGCGACGGCAGCGGTGTCGCCACGGTCAGCGGCGTCGAGTCCGGACATCGCGCCACGTTCCTGGCCCACCGCGGCGAGAACGCCTCCGAACTGCGGATCGGCGGCGGCGCGGCCGCGGGGCCCGACGGCGGCAGCGGCACACTGAGCATCCGCGACGGCGCCCTCGTGCACGCCACCGGACACGTCTACCTCGGCCGGCGGACCGGCGGTGAGGGCTCGCTGATCATCGGCGGTGAGCAGGGCGGCTTCCACGCCGAGCTCACCACCGACCGCAGCATCCTCATCGGCGGCACGCCCAGCGCCTCCGCCGGCCAGGGCGCCATGGTCCTCCAGGACGCCGGCCGGGCCCAGGCCGCCGACACCGTCCTGATCTGGGAGACCGGCTCGCTGGCGATGCACGGCGGCAGGCTGCACACCCGGCATCTGCAGACCGAGTCGGGCGCCACGCTGCAGTTCGACGCCGGCACCATCATCGTCGACGGCGGGCAGGCTTCCTTCGGCCACCTCACCTCCATGCAGCTCGACGGCGACGATCCCGACAACGTCGCCACCTACCAATTCCTCGACGGCGCCGAAGGCGTCGTGCAGTTCGGCTGGCGCATCGCCCGAGAGCCCGGCACCTTCGGGCACACCGACGTCATCGGCGTCAGCGCCGAAGGCGTGCCCACCACCCTCCATGGCACGGGCGGCGGCGGCGGCGCGGACATGCTCGTCGGCGAGCGCGGCGACGGGTCGCTCAATGTCCTCGACGGCGGGCGGGCCGACTTCGCCGACGACCTCATCGTCGGCGCCCGCGACGACGGCGTCGGCCACGTCGTCGTCCGCGGCGTCGACCAGAACCACCGCGCCACCATCCTCGCCAACCGCCGCGGCGACCAGTCCGAGGTGATGGTCGGCGGCACCGACAGCAGCGGCGCCGTCGGCGGCACCGGCACGCTCATCATCGCCCACGGGGGTCTCGTCCAAACCACCGGCCACGCCTACATCGGTCGCCGGCCCGACAGCATCGGCGAGATCGTCGTCAGCAACGCCGCCGGCGGCTTCGACGCCGAACTCGTCACCAATCGCTCCCTGTTCATCGGCGGCTCCTCCAGCGCCGCCGGCGGCACGGGGTCGCTCACGGTCGGCCCCGGCGGCCGCGTCACGATCAGCAGCGCGCTGCACGTCTGGGAGAGCTCGGACAACACCCTGAGCTACATCCTCGCCGGCCCCGAGGCCGGCAGCGGCTACGGCCAACTGAACATCCTCAGCGGCGTCGTCAACCTCTTCGGCGTCCGGGGAACCGCCGGCACCCTCGAAATCCTGCTGGATGACTACCAGCCCGAAGCCGGCGACAGCTTCGAGCTCTTCAATGTCGCCCGCGCCGCCGCCGGTGAGTTCGCGCAGCTCCTCCTGCCCGACCTGGGCGACAGCCTCACGTGGGATATCTCGAGCCTGTACACCGACGGCGTGATCGCCGTCGAGCTCGAGGCGTTCCTGGTCGGCGACATGAACCTCGACGGCACCGTCGACACCGGCGACGTGGCCCCGTTCGTGCTGGCGTTGACGGACCCGAGCGCCTACATGGCCCAGTTCGGCGTGGACGAGGCGACGATGACCGCGCTGGGCGACATCAACCAGGACGGCGCGTTCGACACCGGCGACGTGGCGCCGTTCGTGCAGTTGCTGGTCGGCGGCAATTCCCCCAGCGTGCCCGAGCCAGGCACGCTGGCGCTGCTGGGGCTGGGGGCATTGGCGTTGCTGCGGTGGCGAGCGGCATGGCGCTGACCTGATCCCATCACCCCGCATTATTCGCCGAGATGATGCATTGCGGCGATCGCATGGTGGCATGACGGCGTAGAAGTGGGCAATCACGCACCTGACTCATGGATGAGGAGATGCACCTCATGGGTGAAGACCAAG
>SLDI01000275.1:0-2833 GCA_007125385.1 Phycisphaeraceae bacterium
CACACGCCCCGCCGCCGCCCCCGCCACATCCGCCGGCTCGTCCAGCGCCGGGCGGATCGGCCTGACCTGCGCCTGCACGTCCGCCGCCACCGCCTCCGCCAGCCAGTCGTTGACCCCGCCCGCGGCCGCGTCCAGGGCCGTGTGCGGGCTGTACACCGCGATGCCCCGCTCCGCCGCACCCAGGATCAGCCGCTGCTTCGGCTCCGCGTCCGTCAACGCCGCCAGCGGCTTGAAGATCGGCGGATGGTACGCCACCACCAGCGACGCCCCCGCCTCGGCCGCCTCCTCCAGCACCGCGTCCGTCAGATCGATGCACAGCAGCCCCACACGCACCTCGGCATCCGCCCGCCCCACGTGCAGACCCACCCGATCCCACTCCTCCGCCAGCGCCGGCGGGGCGAGCGATTCGATGCGCGAAATGAGCTGCGCGAGCTTCATCGGCGGCAGGATAACCGCCAGGCGGCCAGGGGAGCGAACAGCGCGCCGAAAACGCGGGGGTCACGGTCAGATGCCTTTCAGGCTTCGCGCTCTTCGCTCGCTTCGCCCCTTCGCGGTTCAGCCGCAAGCGCCTTGGCGGGCCGATTCTGCAGAGCCGGCGTGCCGCTGGCCGATATCGGGCGTTGAGGTTGCGCCATGGCAGGTCAGAGCCACATCGACCCGGGGCCGGTCCAGTTGCCCACGTCGCCGCGTCAGCGCGAGGCGCTGCGGCGGCTGCACGACCAGGCCAGCCAGCGCATCGAGCTGGGCAAGCGCCTCTTCGACGCCGCCCAGCGCCGGCTCTCGGCCGTGCAGCAGTTCCGCGCCGAGCAGGAGCAGCTTCGCCAGCAGCTCACCGCCGACGCCGACCGCCGCGACCAGGCCCTGTCCCGCCGCATCGACGAGCTCGACGCCCGGCTGACCGCCATGCAGCGCCAGTGGTCGCAGATGCACGAGCGCGTCGAGCAGATGCTCGACCGCACCGAGACCCTGCTCGAGCACACACTGCACCTGCTCAACGACCGCGGCATCGACACGACGTGAGGCCCGGCCGCGCCTCGCGTCCTTCGCCAGCTTCTTTTCTTCGCGGGTTGGCCCCGGGCAGCCGCTCAGCACGTTCTCGGGCCGCAACTGCTACTGCGACGCCAACTGACGAAGCAGTCAGACACAGATGATCGGGATATCAGGCACCACGGCCTTATCCCCGGCAAGGCGCGGCCGCCATGATGCCTGTTCCCTGTTCTTATTCGTGTTTATCTGTGTGCATCTGTGGCTTCTCACTGACCATTGAATGGTTGACTTTACCCGGATGGGACGTACTCAGGGTGCCACGGCTTGACCGCGAAGCGGCAAGCCGTGGCACCCCACGACTTGGGGTTAATGCAACCATTCAAGGATCAATAGGCACTACTCCTCCCGCCGCCGCTTGCCGCCGATCATCGCCTCGTGGGCGTTGAGCGCGTGCTCCTTGATCCGGCGGTAGTCCGTCAGCAGCGACGTGTACCACGTGCTCAGCCGGGCGTCGATGTGGCTGTCGGTCATCAGTTGCAGGTGCCGGTCGCGCAGCGCCTTGACGTGGTCGGTGATCGACTCGCTCGCGGCCGCCACCGCGTCCGGATCAAGCCGCTGGCGACGTTCGTACGCCTCGACCACCTGCTTGACGAACGCCGCCACCTCGTCGTGCAGCGCCTGCAGGTCGCGCGTCTGATCGGCCGAGAGCTCGAGCTGCGCCTCCTGGAGCTTGAGGAACCCCTTGAGCACGCTCACCGCCGCGTCGCTGGCCGACTCATACTCGTGCGCCAGGCGTAGCTGCTCGCGGGCGTCCTCCGCCACGGCGTGCGAGACGTTGGCGTCGAGCACCTCGGTCAGGAACGCCACGATCTCCGCCTCGATGTTGTCCAGCACCTCCTCGCGATGGAACGTCTTCTGAATCAGCCGCTCGTCCACCGGGCCGTTGAACCCGAGCTGGCGGATCCAGTCCATCATCTTCATGACGCCCCGGCCCATCTGCATCACCTCGCCGCGGCTCTGCTCCACGCCCAGCACCGGCGCGTCGACCAGCCGGGCGTCCAGGTGCTTCAGCTGCGGCGTTTCCTTGCGCCCCGGCTCCGGCACGATGCGCTCCAGCGTGCGCGAGAAGACACGCACGAACGGCAGGAAAAGCGCCGTGTTCGCCACGTTGAAGCCCGTGTGCGTGATGGCGATCGACGCCGTCATGATCGCCGCGAAGGTCAGCTCCCGGCCTTCAAAGGCGCCGATCTCCATCGTCATCGGGTCCACGCCGTGAAACGCCTCGACCACCCCGGCCACCAGATGCACGTAAAAGGGGAACAGCAGCAGGATCCACGTCACCCCGATGACATTGAACAGCAGGTGCGCGTAGGCGGCGCGCTTGGCGTTGGTGTTGGCGCCCAGCGAGGCGATGAGCACCGTCGCCGTGGTGCCGATGTTCTCCCCCAGCACGAACGCCGCGGCGATGGGGAAGGGAATCACCCCGGTGGCCGCGGCGGCGATGAGAATCCCCAGCGCGGCACTGGAGCTCTGGACCAGGAAAGTGAGGATGCACCCGACGAGGATGCCCTTGAGCACCGCGACGTAGGTGGCGATCGAGACGGTGTACTCGTCGACGGCGAACCAGAAAATGGCCTGCCTGGCCTGGTCCATCTCGCGCAGCGGCTCGACGTCCGTCTTCGTCAGGTCCGGGCCGTAGAAGATCATCGCCAGCCCCATGATCGACATGGCGGCGAAGCGGATGCCGTCGCGCCGGGTGAACAGGTAGACGAGCGCCGCGGCGCCGAGGATCGGCAGGCCGTACTGCCCCACCTGGAGCACGAGGATCCACCCCGTGACCGTGGTG
>SLDI01000250.1:0-2827 GCA_007125385.1 Phycisphaeraceae bacterium
CGTCGAGCAGCAGTTGCCCTTCGTGTCCCTGATCTGGCATCCATGGTCGCTGGACCGGTTCGACCCGCAGATGCGGATGGTGCGCGCGGTGTTCGAGCACGTGCGTGAGCTGGGGTTGCCCAGCGGAACTTATGCCGATCTGTATCACGCCTGCGTGGCGGGCGGCGCCGAGGCCGGCGCGTCGAAGGGTTGACCATGCCGATCAAACAATCGTCTGTTGCGGGATCAGCGAGCCGACGCTGTATCGGTATCGCGAGAAGTCCCTGGAAGGCGGCCAGGCCGCGCGGGCGGACGGTCAACATGGCGAGGCGGACCCGCGCGATCAGCGGATCGAGAAGCTGGAGAAGGACCTGGCCAAGCGAGACCAGGTAATGGGCGAACTGACGACCGCCAACCGCATCTTCAATAAAAAGTCGGAAGGCTTGCTCCAGACGACGACGCGCGACGCTCCCGCGCTTCGCCTCGCGCTGGCGGTGGCGGATGCGGGGTTGGCTCAGGCGCGGTGGGGGGATTGGCGTTGCAGGCCGGACACGGCGCGGCGATAGATCATGTGGTAGGCCAGCCCGACCAGGGCGCTGCCCCCGATGATGTTGCCGGCGATGACGGCAACAAGGTTGCGCGATGCACCCCAGCCACTGAAGCCGATGCCGGCCTGAGCAACGACCTCCGGCTCGGTCAGGTGGATCATCGCGGCCAGGGGCAGGTAGAAGAGGTTGCCCACGCTGTGCTCGAAGCCGGCCAGGGGCACGCAGGCGATGGGCAGCAGGGGGGCGAGCATTTTGTCGGTGACGCTGCGCCCGGCCATCGCCACCCACACGGCGATGCAGATCAGCAGGTTCCCCAGCACCCCGTGGACGAAGGCGACGCTGAGCGATTCGTGGCTCT
Source organism: Phycisphaeraceae bacterium (assembly GCA_007125385.1). GTDB lineage: Bacteria > Planctomycetota > Phycisphaerae > Phycisphaerales > Phycisphaeraceae > SKPT01. The sequence continues at coordinate 886 of SLDI01000250.1, forward strand.
TGGCGGCGCCGATGTGCAGGGCGTTGGCGGCGACCGCGTGGTCGTACATGGCGGGCAGGTCGGAGTAGGCCAGCAGCACGACGAGGCCGACCGCGCCCACAACGTTGGCCAGCAGAACCAGCGTCCAGCTCCGCAGCAAGGTCAGGCCCGAGATCTTCCCCGCGGCCCAGGTCATGATCATCAGGACATTGGTCGTGAAGACCGCGGCGCCGCCGGTCAGGGCCAGCACGTAGCCCATGGCGAATCCGACGCTCCCGAGCAGGCGGGCGGCGCCGGGGTTCAGGTCCGGGTCGGCGGTGATGATCACGTGCAGCATCGCGCCCAGTCCGATGAACCCCCCACCGATGACCCCCAGCATGAACTTGGGCATGAGCGGCAGGTGGGCGCGCGCCACGCCCTGCGTCTCGACGCGCTCGGCGATCTCTTCCGGTGAGTAGGCATCGAGGCCAAACAGTCGACGGCTGGCCATCGTGCAGCCTCCAAGTCCAGGTCGATCCTCGCGGGGCCTGCATAGACAGGCCAACCTCACGCCGCTGGCAGGCACGAGAATCCCCCCTGTGGCGCACCGAGCATAACCCGGCGTCGCCCCTTGCTCCACTGCGGCGAAGGTAAGCACATCAATCCCCGCCGCCTGGAGCACCTGTTGGGCAAAGCTGCCTTCTGAACGCAACCATAGCCACCGACCGGACAAGAAAGAAATGGGCGCGGCAGGGACCGACCTTGCGGCCGGGCCCCGCACAGATCCCGGCGTGCGGCATGACCGCACCGCGCTCCTGCCTCCGGTGCTTGGCGAGAAAGCGAGCGTTTGGATGCCGGGGCAGCACCCGGGCGTTGGGAATCCAGCGGTCGCCCGATGGCGACGCGACGAAGGCGATCAGGTCGTCCTCGTCCTCAGTGTGAATGAAGCCGACGGCGATAATGTCATCCTGATCCTCCCGCCGGGGGCCGCAAAGCCTATCGCCTGACCAGGCCGATGATCAGGATGACCACGCCGACAATCAGAAGCAGGACGGTCAGGCCCCCGCCGCAGAAGCCGGCGATGCCGGCGGCGGCCATGCCCATCATGACATCGGTCGGCAGGCGGCCGAGCACCGCCTCGTAGCGCCCCTGCTCGCCGTTGGTCACCACCAGCGCGTATCGGCCCGGCTCGTCGAGGTGAAAACCGAGCAGGTCCTCATCCGTCATCTCCTCCTGCCAACCATCACCGAACTGCCACGGCTGCAAGGCCAGGGACTCGCCGTCGGCGTCGCGCAGCTCGAAGCTCAGCGCTGCGGCCACGTTGTCCACGCCCGGCACGTTGACAAAGTAGTTGCCCGGCTCATCGGCCTGAAACTCGATCGTCCCGGGAACGGACGCCTGCGTGATCTGGAACTGGTCGAAGTCCACGCCAGCCAGGCCCCAGGCGACGACGCCGACGCTGATGCCGCCCAGCACCAGCGCGAGCACGATCAGAACGAGGCCGGTGATGATCAGGCCCCGGCCGGGGCGTCGCTGTGCTTCCATGAACGGGCTCCTTATCAAGATCGGGCGCACACTCGCAACAGTCAGAAGTCGCGTCGATGAAACAACCACGCCGCCAGCGCCAGGATCACGGCTTCAAAGCCCACGGACGAGCCGATGACCCACCACGCCGAACGCTCGCGGATCGCCTCGTCCAGCGCGGCCTGCTGATGCTCCCATTGATTCATCTGGTCATCGTCGTGCTGCTCGAATGTCGTCGTCTCGTACAGCGCCTGGCGGAGCAGGTCGATCGTCTCGCCGGTCTTGGGCACGACGGTGGCGACGCCCAGCGCGATCCGGTGGGCCAGGGCCAGGTTGTCCAGTTGCCGCTGTGCCTGATCCCGCTCGCGCTGGCGCGAGTCGACATCGCCAGGTGGCCCATGCTCCATGCGCGCCTCAAGGCGGGCGATCTCGTGCTCGGCCCCGACGCGGAATTGCAGAA
>SLDI01000507.1:0-2827 GCA_007125385.1 Phycisphaeraceae bacterium
CGACGACGCTGCACATGCTCACATTCGATTTCGCGATGTACTTCGCATGGGGCACCGCCGGGCTGATGCTCATGGGCATGGCCCTGTTCAAGTGGCGCGTGCTCACCGGGCAGGCGGAGAACTGGACGTATCGGCAACTGCTGCTGGTCGCGGCGTGCGTGGGGCTGCCGCTCGTCGGTGTGGGGCTGGGCGTGACGCTGCCGCGCGGCTTCGGCGGGGCGAGCCTGTGGCTGAACATGGCCCTGAACCACATCGCCGCGCCGCTGGTGGCGCTGGGGTGGGTGAGCGTGCTGATGCTGGCGCTGCCGCGCGGGGGCGGGATCAACCCGGGGCGGGCGTACCTGATGACTTCGCCCGGCGAGGGGGAGGCCGGCGCCGGCGACGCGGCGCCGCCGCGGTGGGCCTGGCCGCTGGCGGCGGTGGGACGCATGGCCCTGACGAACTACCTTCTGCAGAGCGTGATCTGCACGTTCATCTTCTATGGCCACGGGCTGGGACACTTCGGACAGGTCGAGCGCATCGAGCAGGCCGCGGTGGTGCTGGCGGTCTGGGCGGGGCAGCTCATCTGGTCGCCGCTGTGGCTCAGCGCGTTCAACCACGGGCCGGCGGAGTGGCTGTGGCGGGCGCTGACGTATCGGCGCTGGCCGGCGATGCGGCGTTAGCGCGAGCGGTGCAGGCGCGAGCGGCCGGGTCTCCGTGGGTGCCTCGGAAACCGCGAAGAGGCGAAGAGGGCGAAGAAGGCGAAGGAAATTCGGTTATACGGATTCAACTCGAAACTCAGGCGTGGACTTGTCACGCAACGCCGTGAATTTTCACCTGGCGGCACTGATGTAGGGTGGGTAGAGCGCAGCGAAACCCACCGGTTGCGGTCGGGATCCCCGGCCAGCGTGGTGGGTTTCGCTGCGCTCTACCCACCCTACAGCCAGAGTTCACGGCGTTGGGTAGCACGACGGCAAGCCGTGGCACCCGCCGGGCGAGCGCGGGTGAAGCGTCAAGCCGTGACGGCGGCGGACTCGACGATCTCGGCGCCGGCGTCGCGCATCTCCTGCCAGGCGCGATCGACGTCGCCTTGCTCGAGGTCGACGCCACGGCAGGCGTCGGCGATGACCGTGGTGCGGTAGCCGAGCTTGCAGGCGTCGAGCACGGTCCACTTGACGCAGTAGTCGGTGGCCAGGCCGGCGATGTAGAGCTCGTCGACGTGGCGGGCCTTGAGCTCGTCGTCGAGGCCGGTGGCCTTGCGGTGGCCGTTGTCGAAAAACCCGGAGTAGGAGTCGATGTCCGGGTCGGTGCCTTTGCGGATCACGAGCTGGACCCTGCTCAGGTCCAGGCCGGCAAGAAGCTCGGCGCCGAAGGTCCCCTGGACGCAGTGGTCGGGCCAGAGGATCTGCTCGAGGCCCTTCCACTCAATGACCTCGCCGACGTCGTGGCCTTCATGCTGCGAGGCGAAGGAGCGGTGGCCAGGCGGATGCCAGTCCTGCGTGGCGACGACAAGCGGGAAGTGGTCCATGAGACGGTTGACCACGGGCAGGACGTCGTTGCCCTCGGGCACGGCCAGGGCGCCGTCGGGCTTGGCGCCGGCGTTCGGGGTGGCGGGGGCGGCGGGGGTGAAGTCGTTCTGGAGGTCGACGAGAATCAGGGCCTTCATGGGCTGGTCTCCTCCTGGCCGCGGGCGCGGAGCACGAGCTTGAGCTTGAGCTCGTACAGCCGGCGCTCCAGACCCACGGGGTAGGTGTGGGGGTTGAGCAGGCGCTTGACGCCGTCGTGCAGGGCCTCGAGCTGGGCGCGGCAGCGGTCGCGGGCCTGGTCAATGCTACGCGGCGCGGCGACGCGTCGGCCAGCGCGGAACAGCGGCTCGAGCAGCTCGTGGCCGCCGGTGGCGTCGGCGACGCTGCGGCGGCGCATGGGGTCGGCCGGGTCGACGATCACCGTGGGGTTGTCCAGGCCGATCTGCTCGTCGTAAATCGCGTCGGCGATGAACTCGCCGTCGCGCTGGTAGCGGCGGACGCGCAGCAGGCCGGGCGTGCTGATCTTGCCCGCCTGCTCGGAGAGCTTCAGGCTCGGGCGCCACCGATCGCCCTCGCGCACGGCCGAGAGCTTGTACACCCCGCCCAGCGCCGGCTGGTCGTAGGCGGTGGTCAGGCGCGTGCCGACGCCCCAGAGGTCGATGCGCGCGTCCTGGAGCTTGAGGCTTTCGATCACGTGCTCGTCGAGGTCGCCGCTGGCGAGGATCTTCGCGTCGTCCAGGCCGTGGTCGTCGAGGATCCGCCGGGCCTGCTTGGACAGGTACGCCAGGTCGCCGGAGTCCAGGCGGATGCCGGCCATGCGCCGGCCCTGTCTGGCCATGGCCTGGCCCACGGCCGCGGCCTGCTTGACGCCCAGCAGCGTCTGGTAGGTGTCCACCAGGAAGATGCTGTTGTGCGGCATGACGCGGGCCCAGGCGTCGAAGGAGGCGGCCTCGGTGGGGAAGCTCTGGACCCAACTGTGGGCGTGCGTGCCGCGGACGGGAATGCCGAACCGCTGGCCGGCCAGCACGTTGCTCGTGCCAGCGCAGCCGCCGACGTACGCCGCGCGGGCGGCGCTGAGCCCGCCGTCGGCGCCCTGGGCCCGGCGCAGGCCGAACTCGATGACCGGGTCACCGGCGGCGGCGTGGCAGACGCGGGCGGCCTTGGTGGCGATCAGCGTCTCAAAGCCCACGAGCGTGAGCATGGCCGTCTCGAGAAGCTGGGCCTGGAGGATCGGCCCCGTGACGCGCAGGACCGGCTCGTGAGGGAACACGGCCGTGCCCTCGGCCACCGCGTCGACGTCGCACGTCAGGCGCAGGCCGCCA
>SLDI01000726.1:0-2825 GCA_007125385.1 Phycisphaeraceae bacterium
CGCACGATGGCAAAAACGCGTGACGCGGGGTGGGGCGGCCGGTAGCATGGCAGGGGTCGTATAAACGTGCGACGTCCTTGGCGTACGTGGGGGGGTGTTATCGCCTTGAGATCGAAGGAAGCACGGTCATGCTGCGACTGCTTATCACCGGATTGGTCGGCATGCTGTCGTTCGGATGTACGCACGCCCCGCCGAGTGGCGTGGATGAAGGCCATTCAATTCCCGTTAATGTGCGTTTGCACGCGCTGGCGATTGAAGCTGTGGACGCACTGCGCGACGGGGAGTATGCTCAAGCTGCGGTTCTCACTGAACGCATGCTGCATCATGAGCCGGATGATGCGGCGGCCTTGCCGATACGGCGCGCCGTTAAGGACAGCCTCTTGATGCGCGAGCACGAGAAGCGACTCTCGTGGGGTTTCTGGTATCCCGACGCTCATGATTGACAGTGTCCAAGGCGCACTGGGGGGCGTGCCCGCAAAGCTGAGCACGTAGGGTGGTGGGGCGCCCCCTCCCGAAGGAAGGGGTGATGCCCTACGTCAACCACCCGCGCAGCAGCTCGATCCCCACGATCATGATCACCGCCAGGACGATCAGGACGATGGCGAACGCGATCCATTCCTTTTTGCCGGGTTCGGGTTCGGGCATGCGGGGGCTCATCTCTCGGCGGTGTCGATCGGCGGCGGCGGGCCGAGCAGGTCGGCGCGCATGTCGTTCAGCGCGGCGAAACGCTGGCGGAACGCGTCGAGCGCGGCGCGGTCGATGTCCGCCTGGAGCATCGCGGGGCCGTCGCCGGCTTCGGCGATCACGCGGCCTCGCGGGTCGCAGACGATGCTGTCGCCCTGGTACGCCACGTTCGGGTCGGCCCCGCAGCGGTTGACCCCGACGACGAACGCCTGGTTCTCGATGGCCCGGGCGCGCAGCAGCGGCCGCCAGTGCTCGGCGCGGGCGGCGGGCCAGTTGGCGATGACCACGAACAGCTCCGCCCCGGCTCCGCCACCGTCACCGCGCACGGCGTGGCGGAAGAGCTCCGGGAAACGCAGGTCGTAGCAGACGATCGGGCACACCGTCATGCCCTGCCAGTGGAAGAGCGCCAGCGAATCGCCGGCGGCGAAATGCTCATCCTCGCCGGCGTGGGAGAAGGGGTGGAGCTTGGCGTAGCGGGCGAGCTCGCGGCCATCCGGGGCGAGCGCCAGCGCCTCGTTGCGGCCGCGGCCGTCGGCGGCGCGGTTGACCACGCCGCCGAGCATCGCCACGTCCAGCTCGCCGGCCAGCTCCGCCAGCCAACGCTCGCTCGGCCGGGCCCCGCCCTCGGCGATGCCGGCGACGTTCATGCTGAAGCCCGTGGCGAACATCTCCGGCAGCACGACGAGCGAGCCCGCCGCCGGCCGATGCTCACGCAGCCAACGCTCGAGCATGCGATGGTTGCCGGCCTTGTCCTCCCACGCGATCTCGTACTGGCAGGCGACGAGCTTCATCTGCCGGGCATGTTAGTACCACAACGCCAGGAAGCCACAGATGAACACGGATGAACACGGATAAGAACAGGCAATGGGGCCTCGCCTTGCCGGTGATAAAACCTCGGTGCCTGATACCCCGAAAATCTGTGTTCATCTGTGTTCATCTGTGGCTGATTTCTTCGTCAGTTGGCGTTGACGTCCGGGGACCGCCGCGGGATCACCCGCATCGCCGTCGTCAGGGCGTAGTCCTCGAAGCCCAGCTCCACGTAGTACGCCTTGTAGCCCCGGCCCGGCCGCGTGGGCGTGGCGGTGACCACGCCGTCGGCATCGATCTCCAGCGGCGTCGCCTCCCACGTCGCGTCGGTGAAATCGCGCGTCGACGACCGCGCCTGCCACAGCCGGGCGTCGCGCGGCCGACGCGTGCTCGTGACCTCGAGCGCCGCGCCCTGTCGCCGCGCGTCGATCTGCGGCAGCGGCTGACCGTCGACGACCGCGCGCACGAACGCCACCGCCGTCGGGAGCTGGGCCGGGCTCAGGGCGTGGCCCAGCCCCGGCTGATAGTGCAGGTGCGTGGGGCCAGCGAGCTCGCCGACGTACACGCCCGCCGCGTCGACGGGCCAGAACGGGTCGTTGGTGCCCAGCAGCAGCAGCTTGGGCATGTCCAGCTCGTCGCGCTGCCGCCAGGGGTCGACCTGCTCCAGCAGCGCCTGGCCGCGCGGCGTGGCGATGTGGCGGGCGAAGGCCCGCCGGGCGTAGGGCGCCAGCCGCGGGCTCAGCGCGTCGCCGTAGCTTGTTGCCTGAAGCTCGAGCTGGCGCGGGAAATCGAGCATGTCGAAGACGATGGAGATCAACCCGGCGACGCGCTCGTCGCCAGCGGCCGTCAGCCACGCGGCCCAGGCGCGCTTCGACGCCCCGGCCAGGACGAAGCGCTGCAGGTCCAGGCCATGCTGCTCGCGGGCATGGTCGGCCACGGCATCCATCGCCGCGGTGGCGCTGTCGACCATCGCCCCGAGCACCGGCCAGGCCTCGTCGCCGGTGCGCAGGTACTGCTCGAAGCTGTGGGCGATCAGCTCATCCTCGAAGCGGCCGCCTTGCAGCGGCTGGTTGGGCACTTGCCGGACGACCGCCACGGTCATGCCGAGCTGACGCGCCAGCGTGGCGAGCATGGGCGCGCGTCCGGCGTCCAGGCCCGGCAGCGGCTCGGCGCTGTGCCCGCCGTCGATCAGCAGCAGGGCGTGATCGGTGTGGGCCGGCGTCTCGGGCACGAACACCTGCATCCAGTGGTGCCAGGCCGTGCCACGCCAGCTCGTGGAAGTCAGCCGCAGCACGCTCGCGTCCACGTCGGCGGCCCGCTCCATCGCCAGCACC
>SLDI01000192.1:0-2821 GCA_007125385.1 Phycisphaeraceae bacterium
CGCCAAGGTTCGGGTTAGGCTCCGTCCGAAAAGTGGGTGCCACGGCTTGACCGCGAAGCGGCAAGCCGTGTGACGGCCGACGGAGACACGGCTTGCCCTTCGGGACAAGCCGTGGCACCCCACTCCTGCGGTTTTCGGACGGAGCCGCGCCTGTCGCGACGCGGGGTCAGCTTCCTTCCGCAGCACGATGCAGGTTTCGAAAGGGGTTGGAGCAGGGATGGTGGGCTGCTACGCTGGGGTTCGAGGCCCTCGGCATCAGGCTGGCCGGGGGGTGACCGGGGAACCTCGGTGTGCATCCCGCTGCCCATGCGAAAGGAGGTATTGACCATGAGCCGCACAGCAGACACCTTGGCGCTGCCTCTCGCCGGTATCGCCGTCATGATGCTCGGAATCGGTTGTGCCGCGCACGATGAAGCGGGTCACCCTCACAGCGGTGATCACGACCACAACCCCGGAACGTCCGAGGCTCGCCACGAACACGGCGTGGTGTCCTTTCCCATCTCCTGCAATGCCGAAGCTCAGCGTGAGTTCGAGACCGGGCTGGCGCATCTGCACCACATGATGTACGAACAGGCCCGGCCGCATTTTGAGGCGGCGGCCGAGGCGGATCCCGATTGCGCGATGGCGCATTGGGGGATCGCCATGACGAGCTTTCAGCCCCTGTGGCATCCCACACCGCCCGAGGGACTGGAGCGCGGGAAAGCGGCCGTGGCGACAGCGCGTGAACTCGGCGCGCCGACGGAGCGCGAGGAGGCCTACATCGCCGCGGTGGACGCGTTTTTCACCGATCCCGAACCGCCCCGGGACAGCCGCGCGAAGGACCATGAGGCCCGGGTCAGGGCATGGATGGACGCCCAGCGGGAGATCCACCAGGCCCATCCCGAGGATGTGGACGCCGCGGCGCTTTATGCCCTGGCCGAGGTCTGTTATGCGATGACGCAGTTCTCGCCTCACGAGGAGCGCGACTACACCCGCGAAGAGCGGGCGGGCGCGATCCTCGAGGCCTACTTTGAGGATCACCCGGAGCATCCCGGCCTGTTCCACTACCTCATTCACGCCTACGACAGTCCGAGACTGGCGGAACGGGCGCTGGAGACGGCACGCGAGTATGACAAGCTCGCCCCGGACACCGTGCACGCGCTGCACATGCCGAGTCATATCTTCGTCCGCCTGGGGTACTGGGAGGAGACGGCCGAGTGGAACGAGCGTTCGGCGGCGGCCGCGCTGCGCGAGATGGACGAGGACTTCCACGCGACCGCTCATTATGTTCACGCGCTCGATTACATGATGTACGCCTACCTCCAGATGGGCGACGATGAGAAGGCGCGGCAAACGCTGCACAAGGTGCAGGAGGTCGACGAGATGTGGGGCGCCGCCTTCGCCGCCTACAACATCGCGGCTCCGCAGGCGCGCTACTACCTCGAGCAGCAGAGGTGGGAGGAGGCGGCCGCGCTCGAGCCGCGCTACCCCGATGTTCTGCCATGGGAGGAGTTCCCCCCGGCCGACGCGCTCTTCCACTATGCCCGGGGGCTCGGCGCGGCGCGGACCGGTGACCTGGATCAGGCCGGGATCGAGCGCGATCGCATCATGGAGCGGGTCCAGGCGCTGCGTGAGGCCGACGACGCCTACTGGGCTTACATGACCGAGGCCCTGGGCAAGGCTGTCGAGGCGTGGGTCCTCTACGAGCGTGGCGAGACGGATGATGGCCTGGCGCTGATGAGTGACGCGGCCGATCTTGAGGACTCGATGGACAAGCACCCGACCACGCCGGGCGAGGTGCTGCCGGTGCGCGAACTCTACGCGGAGTTGCTGCTCAAGGAAGGACGCCTGGAGGAGGCGCGGGCGGCGTTCGAGGCGTCGCTTGAACGAACGCCCAACCGCCGCAACGCCCTGGCCGGCCTCGAGCGAGCCCGCGCTGGATTGGGGGCGGCTGATTGAGCCGGCCCAACCCTCTGGGCGACGCGGCTATCTCGCGTCTTTCCCCTTGTGCGTCCGTGCCTCGGCGGTTACCCGTTGGGCCGCGGCCTCGAGCAGCTCGGCGGTGCGGCGGATGGACTCGTCGGGCGGCAGGTCCGGGCCGATGACGTGCCAGGCGCTCAGGCCCAGGGCCGCCAAGGCCTCGGGGTTCTCGCCCACAGCGCCGACGAGCGCGATGGTGGGCACCTGGTGACGCGCCGCGGCGCGGGCGACGCCGGCGATGACCTTGCCGGCCAGCGATTGCCCGTCAAGCTTGCCCTCGCCGGTGATGCACAGGTCGGCCTGGGCGATGCGCTGGTCGAAGCGCACGGCCTCGAGGACGATGTCGATGCCGCGGCACAGCTCTCCGTCGAGCAGGGCGAGCGCGCCGGCGCCCATGCCCCCGGCGGCGCCGGCGCCGGGCGTGGTGCGCACGTCCCGGCCGAGGTCGCGCTCGATCACGTCGGCCAGGTGGGCCAGGGCCTCATCGAGCCGCGGGATCTGCTCGGCCGTCGCGCCCTTCTGGGGGCCGTAGACGGCTGCGGCCCCCTCCGGGCCGAGCAGCGGGTTGGTCACGTCGCATGCCACCAGCAGGTCGACGTCGGCGAGGCGCGGATGTCGGTGGCTCATGTCGAGGCGGGCGACGCGGGGCAGGTCGGCGGCGGTCAGCGGCGCGGCGATCGGCTGGCCGTCGGCGTCGAGAAAGCGCACGCCCAGGGCCTGCGCGGCCCCGGCGCCGCCGTCGTTGGTCGCGCTGCCGCCGATGCCCAGGATGACGCGCTCCGCGCCGGCGTCGAGCGCCGCGGCGATCAGCTCGCCCGTGCCGTGCGTGCTGGTGTGCAACGGGTTGCGCCGGGGCGCGGGC
>SLDI01000761.1:0-2817 GCA_007125385.1 Phycisphaeraceae bacterium
AAAGAAGACCCGCGACACAAAGCCGCGGGCCTTCGGGGGGTGGGGGGCAAATTTGAACCAATCAGAATCGTCGACGCACGTTCAGCGTCCGCCCGATCCGCCGGCGGCGGTTGAGCATCTTGCGCCCGGCCTTGGAGCGCATCCTCGCACGGAAGCCGAGCTTGCGCACACGCTTGATCAGGCTGCGCCGCTTCGGGTAATGCGTCGACATCGAATCAACTCCAAAACCGTCTTTACACCATCATCGGCTGCGTTACCGCCGGACCTCCACGATCAGCGACTCGTAACGCGTGTTGCCCCGGGTGTCCCGCACACGCAGCGTCACCACGTGCTCGCCCGGCTCAAGACCCGCCAGTGTAACCTCAAACGGTTCCCGTGTCGAATCGAAGATCATATCCACCGGCAGCACCGGCGTAAAGTGCTCCGCGTCGTTGACCGCGTACGCCACCGACGCCACCGGCGAGAAGCGGTCCACAGCCACCCCCGTGATCCGCAGCACGCCGGCCTCGCCGGCCCAGTCCAGGTCCTCCAGACGCGGGGCCGTGTTGTCCACCAGCACCGGGTCCGACAGCCGGCTGGTCGTTTTGGCCATGCCCGGCGGGTTGCTCAGCCGGTCGCTGGCGGTGACGCGGATCACGTAGCGCCCATCCGGCACCCGCCGCGTCTCCCACTCGTAGCTCTTCTCGTCGACGTTGTCGGCGATCGGCAGCCAGCGCCGCGCCCCGGCCGGGCGGAACTCGAGCGTGTACAGCAACTGGTCCTCGTTCGGGTCGCTGGCCTCCCACTCGATCTCCATCTCGGTCGAAGGCGGCTCCTCATCCTGCTGCGCCGCCGCCCCGCGCCGCGGCCGCGGCGTCGGATAGGCCGCACGCACCGACTCGATCTTCGGCGGCAGGTTCGGCATCAGGTACGCCAGCTCCACGCTGCCGATGGCCGGGCTCGCGTTGCCCTCGCCCCGCAGTGTCAGGCGATACTGCACGAACCGGCCCGGCGGCGATTCGACCCCCACCTGCCGCGGCTCCAGGTCCGTGATCGCCTCGTCATGCTCGAACACCGTCAGCTCCTGCCATGGCGTCCAGGGGGCGTGCTCCGGGTCGCGCACGTTGCCGCTGCGCGTCTCGACGGTCACGCTCGTGCCCGCGGGGATCTCGGCCCGCATCAGCAGCGTGCCCCACAGGCTCACCTGCTCGGCGTCGAGCACGTCGCTGGTGTACGTGCCCTCCTGCGCGAAGCGGTCGTCGAGGCGCACCAGCTTCGCCGGGTTGGCCGTGCCCAGCAGGATCTGCCCGTCCGCCGTGACCGTCAGCGCCGGGATCTGATCCGCCTCGAGCGTGGTAAGCACCGCGCGCTCCTGGCGATCGATCGCCAGGGCCCACAGCTCGCCCTCGTTGCCCGTGGCGATCAGCAGCCGCCCGTTGTCCTCGTACAGGCGCAGGATCATCACCGACTCGCGGAACAGCTCGGTGACGAAGCCTTCGCTGTCGATGCGATACACGGCGTTGCCCGGCTGGGCGCGCCTTGCCGGGCTCGGCCGGCGCACCGGCCGCTCGGGCCGCGCCGCCTCGGGGGCGTCCTCGTCGATCTCGGGCTCGTCGTCGACGACCATCGCCACCTCGGCCTCGAGCTCGCCCGTCCGCCGCGCCCGCTCCAGCCGCCGGCGGATCTCCTCGCGCAGCGCGTCGCGCTGCTCGGCCGTCGGCCGGCCGTCCTCGTCCAGCCGCACCACCCGCCCGCGCTCGATCAGCCGCGCCAGGTCCTCGATCTCGTCGTCCTCGATCACCGGCGCGTCAAGATCGACGTCCGCCTCGACCGGCTCCGGGTCCGGCTCGGGCTCGGGCTCGTCGGCCGGGTCGTCAGCCTCCTCGGCCTCGGGCTCCAACTCCTGGTCCGGCTCGGGCTCCGCGGGCTGCTCGTCCAGCTCCACCTCGTCGTCGATCCGGCCTTCCGGCTCGTCGACCGGCGTCTCCAGCCGGCCCGGCCGGGCCTGCTCCGCGTCCGCCGTGCCCGCGAACACCGTCCCATCGCCACGCACCAGCAGCGCCGCGATCTCCGGCTCCGGCGCGTCGTAGAGCACGAAAGGCTCCGCCTCGCCCGCCTCGTTGATCGTCACCCGATAGATCAGCCCGTCCGTGTCCGTGCCCACGTACAGCCGCGACGCGTCGTCCATCGCCAGCGACAGCAGGTTCGCCTGCTCCGTCTCCAGCAGCGTGCGCACGGCCGGCTCATCCGCGTCCAGCTCCACCGCCAGCAGCGCCGCCGGCGTGCCCGTGGCCAGGTAGAGCGTCTGGCCGTCGAGCACCATGTCCCAGACGTAGTTCACGTCGTCGAGCTCGACGATCGTCTCCAGGGCGTCGTCCTCGGTCAGGCGGGCGATGCGCGACGTGGCCCCGCTCACACCCACCAGCAGCTCGCCGTCAAGCACCGCCAGGGCGAAGACCTGCTCGGCGTCGAGCTCGAGCACCGCCTCGAGCTGCTCGCCGCCGAGCGTGTGCCGCATCAGCCGCGCCTCGGGCCCGGCCGCGAGATACACCAGGCCGTCGAGCGCCTGAAGGTCGTAGACCACCGACGTCTCTTCCGGAATCTCGCCGATGACCTCGGTGCCACGGGCGAGCATCACGTCGCCCAGGTTGGTCACGATCGTGTCGCGCTTCTCGCCTTCGAGCAGCTCCGCCTCACTCGAGTGCGTGAAACGCTTGGGCTGCACCGCTGGCGACTCGGCGACGACCAGCGTCAGGACCACGGCGGCGACAGCGGCGAGGGGCAACAGGTGCGTCAGCTTCATGCGGCAACTCTCAGCAGGATCAGGTCAACCCGTAC
>SLDI01000323.1:0-2816 GCA_007125385.1 Phycisphaeraceae bacterium
CGCTCATGTGCGATAGTCTATACCGCGTCGCCGCCGACGGCACGCCCCGCCTGCGCGAGCCCTGGCGGCGCGCCACGGGCCCCGCGAGCCTACTTATGAACGTCGAGACCTTCCTCGCCCACCACCAGCTCACGCAGAACCCCTTCGGGGCCGAGGAGGCCCGGCACGACCCTGTCTTTGAGCGATTGGCCGACGCGACGGCGAACCATCCGGACTTCGCCAAGCTGCTGGGGCGCATCGACCAGCCGGCGACGGCGGTGGCGTTCGGCGAGAAGGGCTCGGGCAAGACGGCGATCCGGCTGATGATCGGCCGACGCATCGACGAGCACAACCGCGACAACCCCAAGCGCCGCGTGCTGCTGGTGGCCTGCGACGAGTTCAACGCGCTGCTGGACAACCTGACGCGCAACGCCCGGCGCAGCCCCGAGGACGCCCTGGCGTCGGTGCGCCTGGCGGACCATCAGGACCACATCCACAGCTTGGCGGTGAGCCGGCTGGTCGACGCCCTGCTCGGCCGGCAGCGCGACCAGCGCGAGCCGGTGCGCCTGCCCGAGCACGTGACCCCGCGGAACCTGACGCGGGTGCTCAGCCATCAGGCGCGGGTGGAGCTGGCGGTGCTGGCGGCGTTGTACGACCAGCCGCACGCCGGCTCGGCGACCGGGCGGTTCGGACAACTGCGTCACCGCCTGGGGCTGCGCTGGCGTGTGCCGATGGCGTGGCGGGTGAAGCTGGCGCTGGCGCTGACCGTCGTCGCGCTGGGGCTGGCAGCCGCGGCCTGGGTGTGGGAGGCGCCCGAGCCCTGGCTGCTGCCGGCGCTGATCGCCGGCGTGACGCTGGCGGTGCTGGCGTGGCTGTTCTGGGGCGTCAAGTGGCTGCGCCTCTGGTGGCTGGCGCGGCGGGTGCGGCGGGAGATGCCGGCTGTCAAGCGATCGGCGGCGGAGCTGCGCCAGATGCTCGGGGATCTGCGCACGACGTACCTGGCCCGGCAGCCGTTCCCCATCGACGACGCCGCGGACGAGGCGCGGTACCAACTGACGCGCCGGCTGCTGGACGTGCTGGCGGAGCTCGAGCACGTGGGCATGACGGTGCTCGTGGACCGCATCGACGAGCCGACGCTGATCAGCGGCGACGCGGACAAGATGAAGGCCCTGATCTGGCCGGTGTTTGACAACAAGTTCCTCCAGCAGGAGGGGCTGGGCGTTAAGCTGTTGCTTCCCATCGAGTTGCGTCATTTGCTGCACCGCGAGAGCGGGGCGTTCTTCCAGGAGGCGCGCCTGGACAAGCAGAACCTGGTCGACCGCCTGACGTGGTCGGGGGCGATCCTGTACGACCTGTGCTCGGCGCGTTTGCAGGCGTGCCTGGCCGAGGGCGCCGAGCCGATCACGCTGCTGGACCTGTTCGAGTCGGAAGTGACACAGGACCTGATCGTCGACGCTCTGGACCAGATGCACCAGCCGCGTGACGCGTTCAAGTTCGTGTACTCGGTGATCCAGGAGCACTGCCGCGGGGCGCCGGAGGGGGCGGGGCGGTTCAAGATCCCGCGCCTGACGCTCGAGTCGGTGCGCAAGGCGCAGAGCCAGCGGGTGCAGGAGCTGTACCGCGGGTTCAGTCCGGCGTGACGCGCGGTGCGGCATGCATCGTGCATTTTCAAGCCAGCGGGCGGGGTTATCCGACAATCGGTGTTAACGGACCGTGCGACACGATCCGGTGCTGCGCGCGCCGGAAGCGATGTGCAGTGGGTGTTTGAGGCGACGGCGACCGTCGGCGTTGACGGTGGCGGCTCATCGATACAGGCGTTACGCGACGCGAAATTCGCATTCCACGGAAGGAGTCACAACGATGGCAGAGGTCAGGACCTGGACCGGACGCGGCGCGGCCGCCGGCGCAGCCGTGCTCGCGGGCGTCATGGCGGTGGCAACGCCGGCCGGGGCGCAGGAGGAGCTTCCGGCGGTCAACGAGGGCAACATCTCGCTCGAGGCGGGCGTCGAGTTCGTCACCGAGTACTGGTTCCGCGGCCTGGCGCAGCAGAACAAGGGGGTGATCGCCCAGCCTTTCGCGACCGTGGGCGTCCTCCTGCCGTCGCTGGGCGACGTCGACGTCGAGGGCTACGTCGGCACGTGGAGCAGCCTCCACGACCGCGACACCGACGGCGCGGCGATGATGGGCGTCTCCGACAGCAACTGGTACCAGCACGATCTGACGGTGGGGCTGACGTTCGGCCTGCCGGGCGACGTGTCGGTCGACGCGGCGTACGTCAACCGCTACCAGCCCGCGACCGGTTCGAGCCTGGTCGAGGAGCTCCAGATCGGCGTCAGGTATGACGACGCGCCGCTGATGGAGGAGTTCAACCTGGACTTCTCGCTCCAGCCGCGGCTGCTGCTGGCGGTCGAGACGCACGGCGGGCTGGACATGGGCACCAGCCGGGGCACCTACTTCGAGCTCGGCGTCTCGCCGTCGTTCCTGGTGCTGGACGATGAGGACTACCCGGTGACGCTGACGGTGCCGGCGACGCTGGGGCTGAATTTCGGCGACTACTACGAGAGCCCGCAGGGCGAGGACAAGTCGTTCGGCTACTTCCAGATCGGCGCCGTGGCCAGCGCCCCGCTGCCGTTCATCCCGCAGGAGTATGGCGAGTGGAACGTCAACGCCGGCGTGCACCTGCTGTGGCTGGGCCGATCGGCGCGGCAGATCTCCAGCGCCCGCGGCATGGGCGGCGACAGCTTCAACATGTTCGGCACCTTCGGCGTGAGCATGAGCTACTGACCCCACCACGGCATCCCACCCACCGCCAGGCTCGGCCCGCACACGCGGGTCGA
>SLDI01000700.1:0-2807 GCA_007125385.1 Phycisphaeraceae bacterium
AGCTCGAGCATCTCGTCGAGCACCGTGCCCGGCCCCGAGGCGGTCACCGGCCGCGTGCCGATCAGCATCAGCACGCGCGGGCGCTCCTCCACCGCCGACGCCAGCGACGCCAGCTCATCCAGCCGGCGCTCGATGCTCGCCCGCAGCGCCCGCGCCTCATCCGCCCGGCCGACGAACCCGCCGACGCCCACCCGCTCGCCGTCGCGCGGGGCGAGCGTCTCGAGCACGTCGTCGATCGACCTGGGGTAGGGCCAGGCCAGCACCTCGAAGCCGGCGGACCCGCCGAGGCGCTGCAGATGCGTCGGGTCGGTCTGCAGGAGCACATGCGTCGGCCGGGCGGCAAGCAGGGCCTCGGTCTGGATGTCGGCGAACCGGCCCACCACCGCCACCTCGTCGGCCAGCTCGGCGGGCAACGCATCGTCATGCTCGCCCACCGCCACGATGTGCCCGGCCGTGTCCAGCTCCACGAGCATCTGCGTCAGCGCGGGCGCGAGCGAGGCGATGCGCAGGGCGTCACCGCCAACGTCCTCCACCTCGCCCTGGCACCCAATCAGCCCCAGGGGCAGGATGACAATCAACCACACGCTGCGCATCGAACTCATGCCCGGCTCGTTCCCAAAACGCTCTCACACGGGTGCCGCATGGGTCGTGAGGCTGGCGATCTTCGGCCATCAACGTGACCTGGACGCTCGTGGGGCTTGGTTGCGCCAAGGCACTGGCGGACAAGCCGCCAGTGGCACCCGATGGTGGCGGGCCAGCCACCGGTGGGACCCGCCTGTCGGACACAGCCTAGTCAAAGGCGCCGCCCGGCGGGTGGGCGGGCAGGGCGTCAGCGTTGCGCCGGCTCGGCCTCGTCCTCGTCGACCCGCGGGGCCGTGTCGCCGTCGATGTCCTGGAAGCTCGTGCCGTCGCTGGCCTGACGCAGCAGCAGGTAGGCCCACGTCGCGGCGCAGAAGTAGAAGCTCACCGCGAACGCCGGGGCCAGCGCGGCGACCAGAAAGGTCCACCCCTGCACCAGCGCCGCGGCGATGCTGCCGACCGGCCCCAGGGCGTCGAACCGCGCCGGCGCCGCCGGGCTCATCAGCCCCGCCGGGCTGAACATCGCCTCGAAGCGCGACAGCCCCTCCGCCGCGTCGCGCATCACCCACGCCCCCGTGAACAGACCCGTCAGCACCAGCCCCAGCGTGATCACCAGCGCCACGAACGCCCACGCCACCGAGCCGTAGATCACGCTCACCAGCGCATAGCCCGCGGCGCGCCACGGCCGGCCAAACACGTAGTTGTACGCCCGGCTGATCACGTCGAAGGCGTCGGTGCCCTCGACCGCCAGCCCCGGCCAGAGCAGGTGCCCGGCCGCGGCCAGGCCCAGCAGAACCACCGCCGCCACCAGCCCGCCCGCCAGCAGCAGCCCGAAGATCACCCCCCCGACAATGTCCAGCCCCGGCAGGTTGAACAGCACCAGCCCGCCCACGGCCAGCAGCACCGCGATCAGGGCCACGATCAGCAGCGGCAGCAGCGGCGCGAGAAAGAACCAGGCATAACGCCGCAGCGTGAAACGCATCGCCGCGACCAGGCCCCCCGGCTCGCCGGCGGCGTGAGCGTCGGCCGCGGCGGCGCCCACCGCCGCGAGGCGGGCAATCGCTCCGCCCAGCAACGCCCCCAGCAGCAACGCCAGCACACCGAACGCCACCAACGCGAACGGATGATGCATTATCAGCCACCCCGGCAGCGTCACCAGCAGCGTGCCCAGCGCCCCGACGACCCCGCCGCCGGCGAAGCTGCGCGTCTCGATGGCCCGGCCCAGGCCCAGCTCCAGCGACACGGCCGAGCCCACGAGCTGCCGCATCGCCTGCCCCGCCACGCCCGCCGTCGCCTCGAAAACCCCGAGCGAACGCTGCGGGTCCGACTCGATCCACTGACGATAGAACGCCGGATCGGTCGGCACCTGCTGGTGAACAGCGAACGCCCCGGGCTCGACCGGCCGGCCCACGACCGTGTCCACCAGCCAGGCGCTGCCGTACAAGCCCAGCACCAGCAGCAGGGCCAGCGCCAGCTTGGCCGGCTGGATCGCCATGCGGAAGCTGCGGAACAGGTGCAGCACAGGCAGCACGCTGGCGAAATCAATCCGCTCGACGCTGACGCGACGGGCCTGCTCGTCGTTCATGGCAGCTTCCCTCGATGGAGCCCGGACCCGGGCGATGCGAACGCGGCGGCGATTATACGGGATCAAGCAGGTCGGGTCGGCACGAAGACGCCAAGCGAGACCGGGCGCCCATGGCGGCTGGACCCCCGCATCGCCCCGAGGGCAAAGGCGAAGACGCGGTCCCACGGAATCGACAGTCGCCAATCGGCAATCACATGAACTGCCAGTCGCCCATGCCCAGGCACCAGGCCCAGAGCGCGGCGTTGGTGATGCCGTGTGACCAGACGATGGGCCCGAGGCCGAGCTTGCGCTCGCCGCGGTTGGTGTACCACAGCAGCCAGCACCAGACGATCGCGCAGGCGATGGTGCCGGGCCAGTCGCGGGGCAGGTGGTGGATCATGAAGATGAACGTCGAGGCCGCGAAGCCGAACGCCGTGACGGTGCCGACGGGGCACTGACGGAGCTGCTCGGTGAACTGGCCCGGCAGGCCGCGGACCCGCTGGCCGAGCTTCGAGTGCAGGATCCAGTCGCCGATGACGGGCATGTCCTCGGCGAGCTGGATCAGCGCCAGGCCGGTCTTGCGCCCCGAGTGCAGGCCGCGCAGACACGCGCTGCGGATGAACAGCTCCTCGAACAGGGGCACGAGCAGGGCCATGCCCGCCAG
>SLDI01000310.1:0-2799 GCA_007125385.1 Phycisphaeraceae bacterium
GCAAGAAGCCCGCGACCAAGGCCCGCATGGGCCGCAACCCCGCCACCGGCGAGGAGATGATGTTCAAGGCCAAGCCCGCGAGCAAGAAGGTCAAGATCACGCCGCTGAAGAACCTGAAGGAGGCCGCCGGCGCCAGGTAACCGGCCCGACCGTCCACCGCTGCGATGTCGCAGTGTCCACGACGACAGGCGATCACCCGCGACGACCACACGACGATGATGCGAGCGATGGCGTGACACACGGCATGGCCTGCACGACGTTGCTCATCACCCGGATCGCAGTTCATCGAGCCGCCGCTCGATCACCCGGCCCAACTCCTGCAATCGCTGCACCGGCGGCTGCGCGACCTTCGCCGGCAACCGACCGTTCTGCGTCAGCCAGCGCAGATCCTCACTCGCGGCCACGGCAGCATCCAGCGCCTTGCGACAGTACGCGATCACATGTCGTTGTAATCGAGTTGCTCGTCCTCGCTGCGGTAGACGCCGGCGGTCAGCCGCGGCAGCTCGGCGATCTCCAGCGGCGGCTCGAACGTTGCCGCCAACTGCACATTGGCGTACACCTCCTGCGGCCAGCGCATGCCGACGTTGGCGACATGCACGCGGCGATCCGCGAGCACGAACTTCAGCGCGACCTCGTTCAGGTCATGGGCCTGCTGCCAGCCGGGCGCCAGGTGAGCGGCGATGCGCTGCAGGATGCCCGAGGTCAGTGGCCGCATCACCGCCACGCCCATCCCCGCCGCCTGCGCCTCGTCCAGGGCGTGCAGGGCGGCGGCCTGGTAGATCAGGTTGTAGCGCAACTGCACGACGTCGAAGCGGCCGGTGGCGATCAAGGGCCGCGCGGTCCACGGCTCCTCGGCGGTGAAGCCGAGGAAACGCACCTTCCCCGCATCGCGCAGCCGCTCAAGCGCATCGAGCAGGCCGTGCTCGACGATGTGCTCGACGTCGCGGGTCTCGTACATCCCGCCATGGAACTGGATCACGTCCAGGTCGTCGGTGTCGAGGCGCTCAAGCGAGGCCTCGACGCTCTGCACGACGGCATCCGGCCCAAGGCGATAGCCCACCTTGCTCGCCAGCACGACATCGTCACGCCGCCCGCGCAGCGCCTGGCCCAGCACGGTCTCGCTGTGGCCCTGGCCGTAGCCGGGCGCGGTGTCGATGTAGTTGATGCCGGCGTCGAGGGCCGCCTGGATGGTCCGGATCGCCGTGCGCCGGCCATCGTCGGTGTAGGGATCCCAGCCGCGGGCCCGGTTCACGGCCCCGAAGGGAAATCCGCCGAGGCCCAGCCGGCTGACCCGCAATCCCGTCCGTCCCAACGTCAGCTTTGGTACCATCACAAGCGCCTTGACGGAGTCATCGGATGATCGATCGCTGGGCCATCATCACCATCGGCAACCTCTCCCGCAACCGCTACTGGGGCGAGAGCGACGATCGTGCCTACCGCCCCGCCATGTGCACGTGCACGCTCATCACCGTCGACGGCCGCCACGTGCTGGTCGACCCCTCGCTCAAGGACGCACAGCAGATGGGCGTTCAGCTGGAGCGCCGCACCGGGGTCAAGCCGGATGAGATCGACACTGTCTTCCTCTCGCATGGCCATGGTGATCATCATTTCGGTCTGGCACACTTCCCGCGGGCCCGCTGGCTGGCGGCGCCCGACGTCGCCGAGGAGCTCAACCGCGGCGGCCAATATGACAAGCCGGTCGAAGCGGTCGAAGGCGCGATCGCCGGCGAGATCGAGCTGCTGCACACACCCGGGCACACGCTGAACCATCACAGCCTGCGCTTCGACTGCGACGGCCGGTCGGTGATCGTGGCGGCGGATGCGGCGATGACGCGTGACTTCTGGCGCGACCGCCGGGGATACTTCAACTCCGCGGACTTCGAGCTCGCCGCCCGCAGCATCGACCGCCTTGCCACCATCGCCGACGTCGTGATCCCCGGCCACGACAACTGGTTTCTCAACGACCAGCGCTGAGCCGTCGTCACTCAACCACGATCAGCTCATGCGCCGCGACTGACGGCACGTGCACGCGAACGTGATCCTCGTCGAGCGTCACGCTCTGCTCCGTCTGAGCCACGCGCAGCAGCGCCCGCGTCGGCACGGCGCGGTCGGCATCCCACGCCAGCGATACCTCCAACGGCCCCACCGGCACGGCCTGCTCGACGAACGCCGGCCAGGCCCGCGCGTGCGTCAGGTTCACCACGTGCAGAATCAGGCGATCACCCTGGCGATACAGGTGGCAATCCAGATAGCCCGGCCCCTCCACCACGAGCGGCATGCGGTCGCGAGCCGTCCAGCGCACGAGGTTGGCGAGCAGATCGCCATGGTCAGGCAACTGGTACCGCCCGTAGCAGCGGTCAATGTCGGCGGGCAGGTACGCCACGCAGCCGGCGGCGCTGCCTTGCTCGCGCAGGACCAACGCCGGCGTGTCGGTGCGCGGCGCGTCAGTCCAACAGAACTCGGGCGGGTAGATCGGAAACGGCGGCACGTACGTCGCCAGCACCTGCGTCCTTGCGTCGGCGCGCACGCGCTGGAGCTCGCCACCGAACGGCAGCAGATCCGTCTCGTCGAAGCCGGCGAACACGCGATGGCGATCAGGCTGCGGCGCGGGCTGCTCCACCGGTGAGCCCTGGTTCAACTCCGGCTTCAGTCGCAGGTAGCTGTGTGTCGCGTAGGCCTCCCAGCTTCCATCCCGTGGGTCGACCGTCTCGCCCGACTCGTCGGCCACATGCACGCCCAGGACGTCGGCCAGCGCGAAGTCCTCCCGTCGGTCGCCCCACGCGTCGAGCAGGCTCGTGC
>SLDI01000033.1:0-10717 GCA_007125385.1 Phycisphaeraceae bacterium
ACTTGCCCGCGCGCGATAGGACAAGCAGTTACGCCGCCACCCGGCCACGACAGGCACGACCGCCAGATGTTCACGCCCGAGAAGATCGACCACGCCTACACGTACGAGTGGCCCGACGCCGGCGAGCGGATCCCTCCCGACGACTGGCACGTCGTGCAGCAGGTCGAACTCGTGGACAAACCTTTCATCGCCGCTGCGCCCAGCCATCGTGCGTTCATTCTGCCGAAGCGTCAGATTTCTTTAACGCCGCCAGCGTTTGCGGCGCAGCAGGGCGATGCTGGCGAGGCCGAGCAGCGCGGCGCTGCCGGGTTCGGGGACAATGTGGTAGAGGTGGGTGTCGTAGCCGGCGAAATCGTCGACGAGGGTGCCATCGATGATGTCGATGACACGATCCTCGCCGAGGACGTGGGCCTGCCACTGCCCGCCTTCAAACAGGCCGTCGAAAACGAACGCCGCCTGGGCGGGGTCTTCACGCATGCGCACGGCGAACAGGTAATACTCGCCATCCTGCTTCTTGAGCATCGAGGCGACCGGATCGATGCCGTAGTCGGTGCTGATGTCGTCGGAGCTGGCGCCCTGGAGTATCTCGGTGGTGTGCTTGCCTTCCAGGGTGTCGCTGTTGATGACGGAGGCGAGCTCGGTCAGCTCGGCGTTGATCTCGGTGACGGCCGGGGCCAACTCGTGGTCGTTGAGCAGGGCGAACTCGGAGACGAAGTTGCCATCGGCGTCCCACTCGTGGACGAAGTAGGTGATCCCCGTTGAGCCGTGGACGATGGACATCCAGGCCTGGGCGCGGAGTTCGTGAGGTGAGACCTTGACGCCACCATCGAGGGACGCCCGGCGATCTGCCGGGCGTGCGAGCACGCGGTGCCGTGTCGATCGAACCCGCATCGCTACTGCAAATGCCGCCGCTGCAGCTGTCGGCTCAAGCACAAGACGCGGCTGGCGGGGGGGAGCGGTGTCCGGCGGGGAGGTGGCGAAATCGGACGAGTTGAGCAGATTCTTGTTGCCTGCCGGTGGCGTCTTGGGTAACGTAGACCCGAGCCCCTCTGGTCATTTCGTGGGTGTCATCCGAGGACGGTTGGCGGGCGGACTGCCGCATGTGCATGCGGCGGCGAGGGAGGCGTGATGACAATCGACCTTATCGGTTGTTCTGGGCGTCACCGTTCGGTTCAACCAGGGCTGCTGCGCCGCAATGGCGCGGATCCTTCAGCGCTCCATCACTTCGGCGGTTCCTCGCCACTGGACTGGCAGTCGGATCCGCCCGGGCTGCCAGACGGCCAAGCCTAGATTACACCACTCCTTAAAGCTTCTGATCGGTGGCCCAACGCGGCACCTGGCGCGGTGTCGTCAGGTAGGCCGCGTGATCCCTTCCACAATGTTGAGGCAGCGACATGGCGATCGAGCAAGGCATCGGGCTGGGCGACGACGTTCGTGAGACGCACCGGGCATGCGGCGCAGCGAGCAGACAGGGGGCACGCCGCCTGGTTGGCGCCGCGGCGGTTGCGCAGATGCTGGTGGCCGGCGCGGTGGCGGGGGCCGACGTCACGGTGATCGGCGATGTCGATCCCTGGCCGTCGTTGGTCACACAGCCACTGGCCATCGGCGTCGACGGCATCGGCGAGATGCACATCCAGGGCGAGGGCACGGTGTCGAACACGGTCGGTTACGTCGGCTGGAACGCCGACTCCGAGGGCACCGTCACGGTCACCGGTGGCAGCGCGGCCTGGGTGAACAGCGACTGGCTCTTCGTCGGCCACTTGGGCGAGGGCACGCTCCATATCCAGGACGGCGGATACGTGTCCAACTGGTTCGCCCGCATCGGCTTCGGCGACTCCGGCGAGGGCACCGTAACCGTCAGCGGGCCGGGCTCGATCTGGGAGAGCACCGGCTCGCTCTGGATTGCTGAAGAGGGCCAAGGATCGCTGACCGTGGAGCAGGGTGGCTACGTGGCGAGCATGGGCGCGAGCATCGGCGGGCGGGCGGAGTCCGAAGGGGCCGTCAAGGTAACGGGCCCGGGCGCGATCTGGGACAACAGCCATACATTCAACGTCGGGTTCGAGGGAAGGGGGACGCTGACGGTCCAGAACGGCGCGCACGTCTCCAACACGACCGCCAGGATTGGCAATCACGCGAACTCGCACGGCCATGTCATCGTCTCCGGTGAGGGCGCTTCGTGGCTCAGCAGCGGCACACTGACCGTGGCCACTGCGGGCAAGGCGGTGCTGGAGATCCGCGATGGCGGGCACGTGGCCAACACCGCCGGGCGGATCGGATGGAGCGGCGACTCCGACGGCGAGGTCACCGTCGCCGGTGAGGACGCCGTGTGGGAGAACAGCAGCGGTTTGACCGTCGGCGAGTCCGGCACGGGCCGGTTGGTGATCGAGCAGGATGGCAAGGTCATCAGCACCGGGGGCCGGCTTGCCCACCTGAGCGGCGGTGATGGCTCGGTCACCATCAGCGGGGCGAATGCGATCTGGCAGACGGGCGGGCTGACCGTGGGGCGCCTCGGAAGGGCAGAACTGCTCGTTGAAAATGGCGGCCATCTCGCCAGCGGCAGCACCACCCTCGGCGTGGAGACGGGTTCGGAAGGGGCCGTCACGGTCCGGCAGGCGAGCTGGCTGAACACCGGCTCGCTTCATGTCGGCGGCACGTCGTTGGTGCAGGGCACCGGGGGAAAGGGCGTGCTGACCATCGAGGCCGGCGGCCAGGTCGCGAACGCCGCCGGTTGGGTCGGCCGGCAGGACGCCGCCGTGGGCAGCGTCAGCGTCGCAGGCCCCGGCGCCGTGTGGGAGAACGCGGATGATTTGACCATCGGCGACTCCGGCCTGGGTGAGCTCGAGATCAGCGACGGCGGACGGGTGGTGGTCACCGGAATCGGGTACATCGGCCGGGCCCCCGGCGGCGAGGGTGACGTCGATATTCGGGGGGCGGAAAGCAGTTGGCAGAACCACGGGCCGATCTACGTCGGCCTAGTCGGCAGTGGCAACCTCCGGGTCGAGGATGGCGCCCAGGTCTCGAGCACGTTCGGACAGCTCGGCGCCACCAGCGATGCGGTGGGCGTCGTCACGCTCGTCGGCGAGGGCACGGCGTGGGAGAAGGAGGGCACGCTGAATGTCGGCGCGATCGGCTCGGGTACGCTGACGATCAACGACGGCGCGCGGGTCTCGAGCACGATCAGTTGGATCGGCAACCAGGCCGGGGCCTCAGGCGCCGTGACCGTCGCCGGCGCGGAGTCGACCTGGACCAACAGTGGCGACCTGATGGTCGGGTTCCGCGGCGACGGGTCGCTCCAGGTCGAGGCCGGAGCGGTGGTATCCAACAACATCGGCTCGATCGGCAGCCACGAGGGCGCCGAGGGCGAGGTGTCCGTCATCGGCGAGAACACGAGGTGGGACAGCGGCAGCACGCTGACCGTCGGCGGCTCGGGAATGGGCGAGCTGGTCGTCGAGCAGGGGGCGCAGGTGTCGAATACCACCGCCTGGATCGGCCGGCACGGTGAGGGTGCGGGCAGCGTCTCGGTCCGTGATGAGAACACGGCCTGGGAGAACAGCGGCAGCCTGGCCATCGGACAGGCCGGTCACGGCACGCTCGCGATCGAGAACGGGGCTGAAGTCTCCAACACGCTGGGAACGATCGGCAGCCAAACCGGCTCGGATGGCCATGTCGTGGTGCACGGCGCGAGCACCGCGTGGCATAGCAGCAGCGCGCTGCAGGTAGGTCTGTTCGGCACGGGCGAACTGCACGTGGCCGACGGCGCCACGATCACCAGCAGCAGTGGCTGGATCGGCCGCAACGCAACTGGCCTTGGCACGCTGAGCCTCACCGGCACCGACACCCGCTGGGACAACAGCCTGGTGCTGACCATCGGTCACGCCGGCCAGGGGACGATGCAGATCGGCGCCGGAGCAAGCGTGATCAACGTCGACGGCTGGATCGGACGCGAAGCCGGGGCGGCCGGACAGGTCACCGTCGGTGGCAGCCACGCGCTCTGGGACAACACGGGCGACTTGGTCGTCGGCGGCGCCGGGAGCGGCACATTGCACATCGAGGCCGGCGGAGAGGTGCTTAATGTCGCCGGCGTCGTCGCCAGTGCGGCAGGCGTCGAGGCGGAGGTCACGGTCACGGGGGACACAACGCGCTGGATCAGCGACACGACGCTCATTGTCGGCGATGCCGGTATCGGCAGCGTCAAGGTCACCGATGGCGCCCATGTCGCCAGCGGCGAGCAGCTCACGCTCGGCGCTTCGGGCATCGGTACGCTGCAGATCACGGGTCAGGGGCATGTCGCCAGCGGCGAAGAATTGATCGTCGGCGATGCGGGCTCCGGCACGCTCACGATCGACGACGGCGCGTCGGTTGCGAGCGCCGGCGGGCGGATCGGCACCAGCAGCGGCGCCGACGGCATGGTCAGCGTCGCCGGAGAACTCGCCGTCTGGGATAACAGCGAAACGCTGCGCGTCGGCGACGCCGGTACGGCCGTGCTGAGCATCACCGACGGGGGCCGCGTGTTCAACACCTTTGCTGACGTCGCATGGGACGAGGGTTCGGATGGTCACGTGCAGGTTCAGGGCGAGCAGACGCGCTGGTTGAATGCGGCCGGACTCACCGTCGGGCGCGCCGGCGTGGGCGTGCTCGAGATCGACGGTGGCGCAGAGGTTTCGAACGCCAGGGGCGAGATTGGCGGGCAGCCCGGTGCAGACGGCACAGTGCGCGTCACCGGCGTGGGTTCAAGTTGGCACAGCAGCGAGTCCCTGACGGTCGGCCGGGCCGGCACCGGCCGACTGGAGGTCGAGGCAGGCGCGGACGTCACGAGCCTCGATGCCAGCGTCGGCAACGTGGGCGGCTCCGACGGCACGGTGATCGTCGCCGGGGCCGGCTCGACGTGGGAAAACAACGGCGACCTGACCATCGGCCTGATGGGCACCGGCACACTGCAGATCAACGACGGCCATGTTCTGAACCAGGAGGCGCGGCTGGGCTGGGGCAGCGGGTCCGAGGGCACGGCGATCGTGACCGGCGAGAATGCCTTGTGGGAAAGCAGCGGCTTCCTGTTCGTCGGCCGCTCCGGTGACGGAACGCTGATCGTCGAGGACGGCGGCCACGTCCTGGACGCCGGCGCGGTCATCGGCTCTGGCAGCGGGTCCAGCGGGGACGCCGTCGTCACCGGCGGCAGCACCAGGTGGGACAGCATCTCGCTGGACGTCGGCGGCTCGGGCACCGGCACGCTGCTGATCGAGGCCGGGGCCCAGGTCCAGAGCACCAACAGCAACATCGGCGCGCAAACCGGCTCCCACGGCACGGTTACCGTCACCGGCCAGCAGAGCACCTGGCACAACGACGACTGGCTCTTCGTCGGCCGGCGCAGCGTCGGCGTGCTGAACATCGAAGCCGGCGGCCACGTCACCAGCACCACCGGTGCCATCGCCCATGATGCCGACGCCCACGGCACCGTCACGATCGACAACGCCTCCTGGACCAACACCGGCTCCATCTACGTCGGTGGGGGCGCATTCATCGCAGGCGGCGCCGGCGAGCTCGTCCTCGGGCCCAACGCTCTGGTCACCGCCGAGGCATTGGTCAACTGGGCGACGGGCACCATCACCAGCGACGGCGGCACCATCGACGCCGACCTGACCAACTACGGCACCATCAACCCCACGGGCAACTCCCCGGGTCGGTTGACGATCGCGGGCAACTTCCTGCAGGAGGCCGGGGGCCGATTGATCATCGACGTCTACGGCGACGACGAACATGACGTGCTGGAGGTGTCTGCGGCGGCTTCCGTCGGCGGGCTGATCGACTTTCACTTTCACTACGACCCGCTCCAGGAGGTGGTCTTTGAGTTCCTGCACGCCCCGGTGCTCAACCTCGATGCCGTCAGCTATTCCGTCACCGGCATCGACCCGAACCGCGTCAGCTTCGGGCCCGACGGATCGGTAACCGCGGCGGAGCCGGAGATCCTGCTCGGCGACATGAACCTCGACGGCGTCGTGGACACGGGCGACGTCGCGCCTTTTGTCCTGGCGCTGACGGATCCGCAGGCGTACGAGGCGCAGTACGGCATCGACCCGGCGATCCCCGGCGACATCAACCAGGACGGCGCGCTGGACACCGGCGACGTCGCCCCGTTCGTGCACCTGCTGGTGCGCAAGGCACCATCCGTGCCGGAGCCGGGCAGCCTTGCGCTGCTGAGTCTGATCGGCCTGATGCTGTTGGGGCGCCGTCGCGAGGTGTGACCGGGCATCCGCTGTCGGGGGTCGGCCATCACCCAGAGGGAGACGATCATGGACGCACTGCTCAATGTTACAGGCCGGCGCGACGGGCGGACCGGTCATCGCCGACTCGCCTGCGCCGCGGCGGTGCTGCTGCTGGCCGGCGCATCATCAGCTTCCGCTCAGGATGGCGAGCATGCCTGGCTCGAGGCCACGGACGGCGGGTTCGAGACGCCGGAGAACTGGGATCCGCAGGGGCCACCGGGCGAGGACGACCAAGCCATCTTCGACCTGCATGGGGTCTACACCGTGGACTTCACCAGCGACGTGATCAACCACAGCCTGCTCGTGCGCCAGGGCCGGGTGAGCTTCGACCTCGCGGGTGCGTCCGGGCCCCATACCTACACGCTGGGCGCGGTGTACGCGTTTCCGGTGACGGATATTGGCCTGCTTGTCGGCGAGCAGTCCGGCGACGACGCGGAGCTGACGGTCCAGTGGGGCGGTATCGCTGCTGACCGTGTACACCTCGGCGACCGCGCGGGCAGCCGCGGGGTTCTGATGCTCCGCGACGGAGCCGACCTGGCGACGACGGGGCCCGTGCACCTCGGGCACTTCGGCACCGGCCGACTGGAACTGCACAGCGGCGCCACGCTCGACGCCACCGGCGGCAGCATCCGCCTGGCCGATCGCGGCGGCAACAGCTTCGGCGAGCTGCTGGTCCGCGACGAGGGCAGCGTCGCGAGCACGAACCTTTCGCTGACGATCCAGGGCCGGGGCAACATCCTGCTCGAGAATGGCGGGCGCATCAACGCCGCGCAGGGGGCGTGGCTGGGCAGCAGCGCCAGCGCCGGCGACGCCACCGTCGTGGTAACGGGCCAGAACTCGCTGTGGAACAGCTCCAGCGGCTCGATGCTGGTCGGTGACCGCGGGGTGGGCCGGCTGACCATCAGCGATGGCGGCGAGGTCCGCAGCCGCACCGGCAGCGTCGCCTCTCGCGGCTCCGACTCCGTCGGCACGGTGCTGATCGAGGACCCGGGCTCGCTGTGGCGGGTCGGTCGCAATATGAACATCGGCACCATTGGCGACGCGACGCTGACGATACGCGATGGCGGGGAGCTGAGGCAGACAGGCAACTGGGAATTCAACGTCGCACGGCGCAACGACGCCCACGCCGAGATCCTCGTGCAGGGCCCTGCCTCGCGCCTGGTGGCCGGCGGTCAGATGCAGCTCGGTGGCTACCGCGATCATCAGGACCAGCGTACCACGGGCACCGCCAACCTCACGCTCGAGCTCGGCGGCCTCGCGGAGTTGCGCACGACGCACGTGGGCAACTCGGAGGATTCGGTCGGCCAGATCTTCCTGCGCCACAGCGATACCCACCTGCACATTGACGGCAGCCTCGTGCTTGGTCGCCGCGGTATCGGCCGGCTGTTCGTTGACGATGGGGCCACCGCACTGGTCAGCGGCAACACGCAGGTGGCCACGCGCGGCCCCACGGCCTGGGGCGAAGTCCACATCGAGGGCGCCCAGATCACGTCCCTCGGCCGCGTCGAGCTGGCCACCGCCAGCGGCAGCACCGGCCTGGCCGACGTCCGGGCCGGCGGGCTCTGGGAGATCGCGGATGAAGTGCGCCTCGGCCACCGCGGGGCGGGCGAGTTGCGGATCGGAGCCGGCGGCACCGTGGTTGTCGACGATCAGATGAACATCGCCGAATGGGGCAGCGCATCTGGCCACCTCAACGTCGACGGCGGCAGGCTCGAGGTTGGGCCCGTACGCATCGGCCGACGCGGACACGGCCACATGCGCATCGCCGCAGGCGGCGAGGTGGAGCAGAGCTGGGCCCAGATCGGCCGAGATCCCGACAGCCTCGGCGATGTGCTGGTCACGGGAACGGATTCGCACTGGAGCCTGAGCTCGGCTCTGACGGTGGGCTACGACGGCACCGGCACGCTGAGGATCGCCGACGGTGCCACGGTGATGTCGACCAGCGCCGCATGGATCGGCCGAGCCTTCGACGGTCATGGCGAAGTCACCGTGGCCGGGCCCAGCTCGAGTTGGGCGCAGGGCACGGGGATCTACATCGGCGGCAACAACGACGGCGCTCAGGGGACAGGTCGGTTGACGTTGGCCGACGGCGGCCGCGTGCACGTCCTGGACAGCGCCGGTGCGCTGCGCCTCTGGCACACGGGATCACTCGACGGGGTCGGGCAGGTCGACGCCGACGTGTTCAATGCCGGCCGGATCACCCCCGGCTCGCCCGGCGGCACGCTCGAAGTGCTCGGCAGCCTCGTTCAGCAGCCCGGCGGCGAGTTGAGCTTCGCACTGGCCGGCACCGGGCCCGAGGCGTATGGCCACCTCGACGTTGCCGGCACCATCGACTTCGGCGGCACCAGCCTCGGTGTCGAGCTGGTCAACGGCTTCATGCCCACCTTCGGCGATGCGTTCAAGCTCCTGAGCTTCGGCGACGCCCAGGGGGCGCTTGTGCCTGATCTGCCGACGCTCAGCGCCGGCACCTGGGACGCGACCGATCTGGCCAGCGAGGGTGTGCTGCGCGTCGCCGCCGACTTCACCCTTCCTGAGGGCGTGCGCCTGTGGCGCCGGCCGCAATCGGGCGCGTATCACAACCCCGACAACTGGTATGCCGTCGGCACACCCCAGGCCGACGAGACGGTCATGTTCGGCCTCGAGGCGCTGGGCCTGCCCGTCGAATCGCCCTACGCGATCGGCTTCGACGGGCCGCTGGACCCGAGCGCCGACCGCGTGGTCGTGCGCAGCGACGAAGTGACTCTGAACCTCCGCTCCGTCCTCGGCGAGTTTCTTCCTACCATTCCGATCAACTACCACCTGGCCGGCGAGAGCGGCCCGAGCCTGGTGGTGGGTGAGCAGGGCGGCGATGACGCGATGCTCACCCTGCGCGTTGGTTGGATCACGGGCGTGGACGGCCGGGTTGGCGACCAGACGGGCAGTGCGGGCAAGCTGCGCGTCACCGACGGGGCAGGGCTCGAGCTCGACGGCCCGCTGTACGGCGGCCACGGCGGCACCGGCACGCTCGAGATCACCGCCGACAGCCGTGTGAAAAGCGGCAGTCCGGACGTTTTGGGTATTGGCGGCCAGGGCACGTACCTCGGCTACGCTGCCGGCAGCAGCGGCGAGGCCGTCGTCACCGGGACGGACGCCACATGGACGATCGGCCAGTCGCTGTTCGTGGGCGGATCGAGCACCGCCGCGGGCGGCACCGGCACGCTGACGCTGATGGGCGACGGCGCGCTCATCGAAGCGCAGGACTCCGTGCGCGTATGGGAGACGGGCACGCTTGGCGGCGCGGGAACCATCGACGCGCCCGAGCTGATCAACGCCGGCGTCGTGGTGGCAGGCAACTCGCCCGGCACGCTTGCGCTCGGGGGCGACTACACCCAGCTCAGCGGCGCGACGCTGCGCATCGCGCTCGCCAGCGTCGGCCATGGGCAGCTTTTCGTCGAGGGGCAGAGCGAGTTGGCCGGGCAGCTTGTCCTCGAAGCGGTAGACGGCGGGGCGCTGCCCTTCTGGCAGGAGCTGGAAATCATCAGCTCAGGCGACGGCGTCAGCGGCGTGTTCGAGGATGAACGGGTGACCGGCGTCGAAGGCGGGTTCATCATCGACGTGGACTACCGCTCATTCAGCGTGCACGTGACGGCGGGACTGCTCGGCGATATGAACCTCGATGGCTCGTTGGACACGGGCGATGTGGCGCCCTTCGTCCTGGCGCTGACTGATCCGGAGGCGTACGAGGCGCAGTACGGCATTGATCCGGCCATCCCGGGCGACATCAACGGCGACGGCAGCTTCGACACCGGCGACGTGGCGCCGTTCGTCAACCTGCTGGTCGGTGGGGGGTCGCCGCAGAGCGTGCCCGAGCCGGGCAGCCTCGTGCTGCTGAGTACAGGGGTCATGCTCTTGATGCGGCGCCGTCAACAGCGGAGGACCTGAATTCGCGTCCGGTCAAGGCGTCACTGAAGCGGGCCATACAGCTCCGGGCCAGAATGTCGGGCACACGCCGTAATACGCCTCGCGAATAATTCGCAGGCGCAGTACGGCGCTTGTGAGGGTTGCGCCATGGCGCGTTATCGCAGATGATGAAGCTTCACCCCGGCATGGAGGCCTCATCATGCACATCCCGCTACATCATCCAGCAGACCTGGACGAACCGAATCGCCGCATCACCTCCGAACGCGCGGCGCTGCAGCGCGATCGTTACCGCGCCGTCCGCCTGGCCCTGGACCACCTGCAAACGATGGACATCGCTCAGCGGCTCGGCCGCAGCCGCGACTTCGCGCAAACGTGGGCCTATGCCTACCGCGACGGCGGCATCGACGCCACCCTAACGCGAACGCCTGTAGGGATGGCGCGCGAGGCGCGGCAACCGAACCGCCGCGCGGATGATGGCGCGTGCGGCCTCGCACGCGAGGGGGCGTGAGGCACGAGGGACCATGCGAGCCGGTGCATGGAGCGACGTGCTGTGCGAG
>SLDI01000627.1:0-10695 GCA_007125385.1 Phycisphaeraceae bacterium
AGCACGATCTTCACCGCCAACATCGCGGCCGGGCTGATGATCGAACAGTTCACCCGCCACCTGCGCCAGCTCCCGCTGGACGCGGACCTGCAACTGAACCTGCTCACCAGCGAACTGACGGTGACCGAGCCGGAGACCTGACTGGCTGCTTCTTATCCTCCTACCCCTCGCGGCCGCTCTTCTGGCCGCGATTTCTCCTCCGCCTAGCGGGAGCTCTATCCTGCGGCACGCGCGGTCGTCCGACGCCTGCCGAGCAGCAGGCATGCACCGAGGGCCAGCAGGGCCGGGCTTCGCGGTCGGGCACCGACCCGGACCAGCGAGTTTGTAATGGTCTGGGCCTGTGACCGGCTCGCTTTCGCTTTGGAGAATATCATGCCTGCGCCAAAGCAACCCAAAGTCGGAGCCCGCATCGTCAGCGAGCGCGCGATGACCGGCCGGAGGAGTTCAGTGCGCAAGCAGCCCAAGAGTACGTGCCCGCACTCAGCGATCGGCCTCTATCACATCCGGCTCGGTACCCACTCGCCCTTGAATTTCGCCTCCGACAGGCCCTCATCGAAGGTGCTCCGGCGGGGGCGGGCCTCGATGCCAGTGACCATGACCGGCATGCCAGTGACGATCGTTCGTCTCGTCGTACTCCCATGGCTGCGGCGTGTCCGCCGGTTGACGTTGCGGCTGCCAACCAAAGCCGGGCAGGTCCAGGGCCGGCCCTGCCGGTTGCTCGGACGCCTCATCCGTCGGTGACGAGGCCTGCGACTCCCGGTGCTGCGGCGGGGGCGGCCCGTGGTGCCAATGCCCATGGCCGGCATGCCAGTGGCGGTTGTTGGCCTCGTCGTAGTGCCATGGGTCAGGCGTGTCCGCCGTGATGGATCCCGCGTAATACGCCAGCGATCCGACGAGCAACAGTCCGCTGAGCACCACGAGCCCGATCGCCAGCGGCAGGCGCCTACGCGGCGCGGGGGCCTGGTCCGAAAACGTGGTCATCATGTAGCGGCAACAGCGCTTGAACTTCTTGCCGCTTCCGCAGGGACACGGCGCGTTGCGGCCGGGCATCGGTTGATTGGACTTCGCCATGGAAGCGCTCGCTGTTAATGCCTTCTCACTGCTTCACCGGCTTCCGAAAGCAGGCTGCGATACTCATCTACGTCCATATAGCCGGGGCGGGTTCGTACAGGTTCGCCGGTCGGGGTCGCGATCACGGTCGTGGGCACGCCCGTAATCCCGAATGCCTGCGCCAGCGACCGGTGCTGGTCAACGTCGACCTTCACCGCGACGAAATTCCGCAGGCGCTGTTGAACCGACGCCTCGGCGAGCGTGGTCTGCTCCATGTGCTTGCACGTGCCGCACC
Source organism: Phycisphaeraceae bacterium (assembly GCA_007125385.1). Classification (GTDB taxonomy): domain Bacteria; phylum Planctomycetota; class Phycisphaerae; order Phycisphaerales; family Phycisphaeraceae; genus SKPT01. Next base: position 1,346 of record SLDI01000627.1, read on the forward strand.
ACTGGGCGAAGAAATCGAGCACCAGCATCTTGTTCTCAGCTTGAGCTTCGGCAAAGGCCTGGTCCGGATGGTAATGCCGGGTCAACGCAGGTGCCGCTTGCGGGACAGCATTGTTGGAGTGGACAACGCCATCGGAATCATAGATCCTCTGGATACCTCCCCAGACGGCAGCAATGGTGATACCGACGATTACACCTGCGGCCAGGATGCTTCTTGTCCGCCACTGTGCATTCACACATTACCTTTCAGGAATCCACTGCCTACTCGTATGCGCTTTGAAACGGCTGCAAAGCCCCCGCCCGGTCGTCATTCCGGGCGGGAGCGGGAGGCCCTGCGCATGATCATCCGTTGTCGATCATGCACGGGCAGCGCGGCGGCTTGTCGTCGCCACCGCCATCGTCGGCCTGCACGATGCTGACGCCGCCAAAGCCCAGCGCCAGCACCAGCCCAAGGGAAAGCATCGCCTTCTTCATGACGAACTCCTTTCAACACGTCCTTTCGTAAGACACATTCCTCTCAGGCGAAGGCCGAGCGCCTGGAATACTTCCGCTTGCGTCATCCAGCCTTCTCACGCGCGGCCGCCTCCGAAGCTTCGCCTGCGAGCCCCAGCTTCAACTTGATCTCCTCCGCCAGGCAGTAGAGCACCGGCACGGAGAACATGGTCAGCAGGACGAAGAGCATGCCGCCGACGCTGGGGATGGCCATGGGGATCATGATGTCGGCTCCCGTGCCCGTGGCGGTGAGCACCGGCAGCAGGGCCAGGATCGTTGTCGCCGTGGTCATCAGGCACGGGCGCACGCGGCGGACGCCGGCGGCGACGGTGGCCTGGCGTATCTCGGCGACGGTGGTCGGCCGACGCCGGGCGAAGCTCTGGTTCAGGTACGTCGCGATCACCACGCCGTTGTCCACGGCGATGCCGAACAGGGCGAGAAAGCCCACCCACACGGCCACCGAGAGGTTGATCGGGTGGAGGTTGAACAGCTCGCGCATGTTCACGCCGAACACCTCGAAGTTGCCGAACCAGTGCTGGGCGTAGGGGTAGAGCATGGCGAACCCGCCGGCCCAGGCGACGGCGATGCCGCTGAAGACGATGAGCGTCGTGACGATCGAGCGAAACTGAAAGTAGAGGATCAGGAAGATTGTCACCAGCGCGATGGGCAGGACGACGCGCAGGGTCGCGGCGGCGCGGAGCTGATGCTCGTAGTTGCCCGCGAAGCGCCAGCTTACACCCTGGGGCACGGCCAGCTCGCCGCTGTCGACCTTGCCGTCGAGGTAGTCGCGGACCTGCTCGACGACGTCTACCTCGGCCATGTGTGGGGCCGGGCCGAAGGTGATGTAGGCGGTGAGGAAGGTGTCCTCGCTCTTGATGACCTGCGGGCCGCGGGCATAGCGGATTTCGGCGATCTCGGCCAGTGGGATCTGCTCACCGCCCATTCCGGGCATCATCACGCGTTCGAAGGCTTCGATGTCCTGGCGCAGCTCGCGGGCGTAGCGCACGCGCACGGGGTAGCGCTCGCGACCTTCGACGGTGGTGGTGGCGCGCATGCCGCCGATGGCGGTCTGGATGACGTGCTGGACGTCGGCGATCGCCAGGCCGTAGCGGTCGATCGCCTCGCGATCGGGGTGAACTTCGAGGTAGGGCTTGCCGACGACGCGGTCGGCGTTGACAGTGCCCTGGCGTACGGAGGGCACCTCGCGCACGAGGCCTTCGATCTGCACGGCCATGCGATCCAGCGTGTCGAGGTCCGGGGCGCGGAGCTTGATGCCCATGGGTGCGCGCATGCCGGTCTGGAGCATGACCAGGCGCGTCTCGATGGGCTGGAGCTTGGGCGCGCTGGTGGTGCCGGGCAGGTCGGCGGCGGCGACGATCTCGTTCCAGATGTCGTCGGGGTTGCGGATGTGGTCGCGCCACTGGCGATAAGGCCTGCCGCCGCCGGAGTCGTCGATGATCAGCTCGCCGTCGGCGTCGCGGATGAATTCGCCGCGGTCGGTGTCATATTTGAAGTTGATGTGTCGGCCGGCGGCGTCGGTGATGTACTCGCTTTTGTAGTTGATGACGGTTTCGATCATGGAGACGGGTGCCGGGTCGAGCGCCGATTCGGCCCGGCCGATCTTGCCGTAGACGCCTTCGACCTCGGGCACGGATTGGATCGCCAGATCCTGGTATTGCAACACGTCGAGCGCCTCGCCGATGGAGGCGTGGGGCATGGTGGTGGGCATCCAGAGGAAGGCGCCCTCGTCGAACGGCGGCATGAACTCGCGCCCGAGGCCGGGGAATTCGTGGTTCGCCCATACCCAGGCGCCGCTCATGCGGATCTGGTCGAAGTTTCGCTGCGCCAGCAGCGTGCCGCCGGCGAGCACGATGCCGGCGCCGAGGGCGGCGACGGCCGTAACGGTCATGACCAGCCGCGGCGGCACCTCGGCCAGGCGCAGCATGTGGTAGCCGTCGTAGATCAGCGCCGCGGCGATCAGCGCCAGGACGGCCGGCCCGGCTATGGGCATGACGGTGTCGAAGCCCATCCACACGCAGAGGCCGAAAAGGATCAACAGCAAGGGCAGGATGAGGAACGCGCCCTTGAGCAGCAGGAAGGCGCGCAGGGCGTAGGGGTAGGCGAGCATGAACAGCCAGAACAGGCCCAGCAGTCCGCCGATGAGCCCGGCGACGAAGATAAAGTTGCGTGCGATGCCGCGCTCGGGGCCCAGCGGCTCCCACACGCCGGCGAGGATGTACGCCACGGCGACCGCCGCGATGGCGCTGGCAACCCACGCAGCGGCACGGCGCAGGCCGATGGCCAGCTTCTGCGTCGGCTCGAGCCACTGCGGGCGCAGCTTCGCCATGATCGCGGGCAGGTCGTCTTCGAGCAGGTGATAGATTACGACGCCCAGCAGCAGCAGGCCCAGGGGCCAGACCCAACCCCAGCCCTGGATGGCACCGAAGCTGGTGATGCCCACCGCCACGACGCCGACGAGGAAGAGCAACGCGCGGCGCAGCCACTTGCCGCGCACGTCGCTGGCGATGGTCAGGTGCACGACGGCCGGGACGATCGTCAGGGCGACGAAGATCGCGCCGATGAGCACGAACGTTTTCGTGTAGGCCAGGGGGATGAACATCTTGCCCTCGGCCCCGGTCATGGTGAACACGGGCAGGAAGCTGATGATCGTGGTGCTGATGGCGGTGAGGATGGCCGAACCGACCTCCTGCGTGCCGCGGAAGACGACCTCAAGGCGCGGCTCGTCCGGCCCGGCCTCCTTGAGGTGCTTGAGCACGTTCTCCGTAACGATCACACCCATGTCCACGATCGTGCCGATGGCAATGGCGATACCCGCCAGCGACACGACGTTGGCGTCCACACCCACCAGCTTCATCATGATGAAGCTCATGAGCACCGCCAGCGGCAGCATGGAGCTGATCACCAGCGAGCTGCGCAGGTGCACCACAAGCACGAGCACCACGATGACGGTGACGAGGATCTGCTGAAAGAGCGCGTCGTTGAGCGTGCCCAGCGTTTCGTAGATGAGCTCGGTGCGGTCGTAGAAGGGCACGATGGTGAGCTGGCTGGTGGTGATCCATGCAGGCCAGTCGTCGCGCGGCGTGTCGCGCAGCCAGTTGAGCCAGGCTTCGTGGTCGAGATCGGGCGAAGCAAAAGCGTCAAAGCCCTGCGCCTCGGCGAACCGGCGCACCTCCTCCGGGGGGACCTGGTCCCAGTCGACGACCACGCGCGCCGGCAGGCCCGGGCTGATCTCGGCGATCTGGCCCTTGATGTTGTGGATGGCTTCGAGCGGGTTGTAGCCTTCGAGCACCACGGCCACGCCGCCGACCGCCTCGGCCCCCGCCACGGTCAGCGCCCCGCGGCGGGGGGCGGGGCCGCGGCTGACGTTCGCCACGTCGCGCACGCGCACCGGCACATGGTCCGCCCGGGCCTCAATGACCGTACGCTCAATGTCCTCGAGCGTCTTGATGAAGCCCACGCCGCGGATGACGTACTCGACCTGGTTGATCTCCGTCACCCCGGCGCCGACGTCGAGGTTGCTGTCGCGCACCGCACCGAAGACCTGCGCCAGCGACACGTCGTAGGCCCGCAGGGCGTCGGGGTCGATCTCGATGAGGTAGTCGGGTACGTAGCCGCCGATGGACGCGACCTCGGTGATGCCTTCGGCCCCGAGCAGGCCGTAGCGCACGTACCAGTCCTGGACGCTGCGCAGTTCATCGAGGTCCCAGCCGCCGATGGGCTGGCCGTCGGGGTCACGGCCTTCGAGCGTGTACCAGAAGACCTGGCCCAGGGCGGTGGCGTCCGGGCCCAGCGCCGGCGAGACGCCCTCGGGCAGCGTGTCGCGCGGCAGGCTGCTGAGCTTCTCGATGATCTTGGCCCGCGACCAGTCCCAGTCGACGCCTTCCTGGAAGATGATAAAAACCATCGAGAAGCCGAACGCCGAGCTGCTACGCACCTCCTCGACGCCGGGCACGCCCATGAGGTTGACCGTCAGCGGATACGTGACCTGGTCCTCGACGTCCTGCGGCGAGCGGCCGGGCCACTCGGTGAAGACGATCTGCTGGTTCTCGCCCAGGTTGGGGATCGCGTCGACCGGCACGGGATCGCGCGGCAGCACGTCGATGTCCCAGTCGAACGGCGCCACCGACACGCCCCAGCCGACAAGCAGCATGACCATCAGCACCACGACCAGCTTCTGCTTGAGGAAGAAGCGGATCAGCGGATCGAGGAATGTGCCCTGTTGGACATCGGCGCTGACAGTGGGTTCTTGGTTTTCACTCATTCTGACACCTCACAGCCCATCAGGGCTGCTGCAGCGGTCCGGGCCCGCTTTCAGTGGTTGTGGGTTGGCTCGGGCGATGCCTGCTCGAACTTGGGCAGGAACCGGTCCGGGTCGGCCTCGAATTGCGGCTCACACGCAGCGCAGCAGAATCGGATCTCACGGCCCTGGTGCATGTAGCTCACCGGCCCGCCCATCGAGTCCAGCGGCTGGCCGCTGACCAGGCACACGTCCAGCGGGTAGTCGTCGGCCGCGGCAGGATCGTGTGCGTTGGCGGGGTCGGCGGGCTCGGCGGGGTCATCGGCCGGCTTGCCGAGCAGATCGTCCTGGACGACGCCGCATTGCAGCATCACCGCGCCGAAGTAGGGGTTGGCGACCTGCTCGTCGGCCTGAAGCCAGTCGGCCCCCTCGTTGTCGAAGGCCATCGGGCAGTGCACGCGGTACATCGCCTCGACGTGGCCGCGGGCGAACGCGGTCACCGCCAGGGCCGTGTAATCGCTGAGCGGCTCAAGGTGCTCGCGGATCGCCTCAAGCTCCTCACCCCCGGCCATGGCGTGCAGGGCGTTGTGCAGTTCCACGTCTACAGCCTGCCAGGCGTCGCGCGTCGTCGGATCGAGCGAACCGGCATCCATGGCCAGCAGGTGATCGTGGTAATCGACCACCGCCTGCCGCGCCGCATCGAAGTCATCGTCCGCCAACGCCGCGGTCAACTCGAGGTAGCGATCGAACGCCTCAGCCACCAAATGGGCAAACGCGTCCGGCACGTCGGCGGGATCCACCGCATGGGCCGGATGATCGGCGGGGATGCGTGGCTCGGCCTCGGGCTCCTCGCCGAACAGCTCCGCCCGGGCCATCATGCTCGGCCGGCCGCGGATCTGAAGCTCGCTGTCGATCTTGAACGCCCCGCGGCTGACGACCTGCTCACCTTCTTCCAGACCCTCGCGCACCACGTAATGGTCGCCCACCCGCGGGCCAAGCACGATCTGACGACCCTCGAAGGTGGGGCGGTCCGTATTCGGCTGACGCACATACACCACCGCCCGCCTCCCGGTGATCAGCGGCGCCGAGGCGGCGATCATCAGCGGTGGCTCGGCCGCGGCGTCGTCGGCGCCCCGGCGCACACCCTGGCCCTGACCCGTCACCTCGGCCCGGACCGTCCCCCGGGCGAACATGCCCGGCTTGAGCAGGCCGTCGGGATTGGGCACCTCGACGCGCACTCTCGTCGTGCGCCTGCCCGGGTCAATGCTCGGATTAACGAACGTCACCTCACCCTCGAACACCTCGCCCGGATAGGACTGCACAGTGAACGATGCCGTCTGGCCGACGCGCAGCCATTGCAGGTCGCTCTCGAAGGCTTCGAGCTGCAACCAGAGCGTGGACAGGTCCGCGACGCGCAGCAGCCGACCGCCTTCGCCCAGCCACTCGCCCTCGCGCACGTTGAGCTCGGCGACGACGCCATCGATGGGGCTGCGTACCTCGTACATGCGCGGGATCTCACCCGTTTCGAGGATCGCATCGACCTGGTCCGCCGAGACGCCCAGGCGCTCGAGCCTCGCCTTGCCGGCCTCCAGGCCGTTGGGGTTGCGCCTTGCGGCATGGCTCTGCTGAACCAGAAGCAGCTCGCGGGCCGCGGCCGTGACCTGCGGGCTGTAGAACGCCGCCAGCGGCTCGCCCTCGCGCACCGCCGTCCAGAGGTAGTTGGCATCAAGGCGCTCGACGTAGCTCTGGCTGCGCGCCACCACATCCCGAAGACGCCGCTCGTCATAATCAAGTTTGCCGACGAAGCGAACCTCCGTCTCGGCCGCCCGGCGCTCGGCGGGCATGGTGCGGATCTCCAGCAGCCGCGCCGACCGCTCGCTCAGCCGCAGCACCGGCAAGTCGGTGTCGCCGTCGTCACCGTCGGTGGGCTTGGGGATCAGGTCCATGCCGCAGATCGGGCACGGCTCGTCCGGATCGGTCGACGTGATCTGCGGGTGCATCGAGCAGTAGTAGACCGTCTCATCAGAGCCGGCGTTGCCGTTGTCCTGCTGCTCATCACCGCTGGCGGCGGTCGGCTGCACCGTCGCCGCGTCGTCGGAGCGAAAGCCCCGGCCGGCGACGAACGAGCCCAACGATACTGCGACGAGCAGAAGCACCAGTCCGCCAGCCAGCAGCCAGCGCGTCACTTGCGGGGCGTTCGAGAGCGTCATCATGCATACTCCTTCAAGGCCGCGCCGGCGCGCTGCCTGCGTTGTCGTCCTGATTCGTGTCCTGCGGCGGACCGTCGCTGAGGCTCCGGCCGACCAACCGCTCAAGGTCGGCCAATGCCTGGAAGCGATCCGTCACTGTGCGTTCGTAAGTCAACTGCAACGTCTGCAGCGCCGACTGAGCCTGCGTCAGCGCCTGGAACTCGGCCTGGCCCTGGGCGTACGCGGCCTCGGTCGCCTCCAATGCTTCGCCGGCCATGGGAATCAGCGTGTTCTGGAACAAAGCCGCGCGGCGGTTGGCGTCCTCGAAGCGATACCACGCCAGGCGCAGTTCCGACTCCAACTCGTTGCGGCGGTCCACCCGCCGGCGGGCAGCCGCACCGAACTCCGCCAGTGCCTCGGCCCGCTCGGCGCGATTGCGCCCGCCCCAGATCGGCAAATTCACCGACGCCATCACCGCCACCTGGTCATCCATGGTGACCATGTCCATGTACTCGACGCCGAGCATCAGGTCCGGGATCACGTTCTGCCGCGCCAGGCGATGGGCCTGACGTCGGCTGGCGGTCTCATGTTGCAGTGCCGCCAACTCCGGGTTCAGGCGCGCCAGCTCGGCAAGCAACTGCGCTTCGTCCTCAGCGACCTCCGCGTCGGGCAGCGGCTCGGGCCAGGGCAGCGATTCATCCGCTGAGCGGCCGAGCGCGGCATTCAACCGACCCACCAGCGACGACCGCCTCGCTTCATACGAACGGATCTCGTCCAGCGCCTGTTCGACCGCCACCGCCGCCCGCACCATGTCGGCGTAGGGCACGTCGCCGGCTTCGAAGCGGGCCTGCGCCCCGGCCTCGAAATCCTCGAGAATCCGGTGCTGCTCCCGCATCACCGTCAGCGCCTGGGCCAAATAGGCGTACTCGGCGTAGGCCTGTTTGACGCGGGAGCACACCTGCTGAAGCTGCGCGCTGAATCGCCGCTCCGCCGCCAGCGCCTGTGCCAGCGCCACGTCACCGCGCGCCCGCAGCTTGCCGTACCACGGCAGCATCTGCGAGAGGCTGACGCTCTGCTGCGTCATGGACTCCCGCACGAAGTAGCTGTAGCTCAGCTCCGGGTCCATCAACGCCCGCGCCTGCGGCACACGCTCAAGCGCCGCCCTCCACTCATAGAACGCGGCCTCCAGGCCCGGGTTGTGCTCGGCCGCGTAGCTCAGGTAGTCCGCGAGTGTGGGGGTACCGGGAAGCTCGACGGCTCTGCTGGGCGGTTGCTCGACGTCCGCGACGGATCGACTGGCGGTGCGATAGCGCTGCTCGTCGACGGCCTGCCAGCGATCGATGGCCTCGCGCTCCAGGGGCCCGGCACAGCCCGCCAGCAACGCGGCGCTGACCGCCAGCACGAGCAGGCCAACGCCCATTACAGATGTATGTCTCACCATGCCAGGTACTCCGGTCCAAAGACCAACATGCCACCGAAATGGCCGGTGATCGCCACCAGCAGCGCGCCACTGAACAGCAAAGCCAGGTAACCCCAGGCCCAGCGGGCTTGTGGCCGTGTGCGACGCAGTTCCATCACCGCCACCAGCGCGACCGCCCAGAAGAACACGAGCGTGCCCAGCCAGCGGTGCGTGCCCAGCAGCCAGTCGTCGTGCGTCAGGTCCCAACCCGCGAGGAACCAGCCCAGCGGCGCCGCGAGTACCGCCCCGATGGCGCCGCCCCAGATGCTGAAGCGCACGCCGTCGCGCAGCCATGGCCGGCGCGTCGCCAGGTGCAGCAGCTCGCCAATCGCCCCGGCCAGCAGCAGCCCGATCGGGAAGTGCACGACGACCACGTGGAAATGCCCCAGCCACGCCAGCAGCCGCGGTACATCCTCGTGCTGGTGGTCGGCGTGCGCGTCGTCGTCGGCGGCGTGCTCGGCATCCTCGGCGTGATCATGCTCGTGATCGTGATCCGCGTGCCCATCGGCGGGCAGCGTCGCAAGCACGGCCAGGTATCGCTCCGGATCGCGGCGGAAGCGCCCGGCGCACCGGCCGCAGCAGAAGTAGATCGTCTGCTCGCCATGCTCGATCGCGTAGCGCGCCTTGGCCGGCTCCTCCGGCGTCACCGGGCACATCTGGTTACCGTCCGCCGGCGGTGGCGCCGCCCCACTCGGCGACGCCGCAGCGACGAGCAGCAGCAGCACCACCACCACCGGCCAAACGTGCGGGTGAGCCAACATGGACTTGTGCATCTTCATTGCGATCTCCAAGTGCCGGCCTCAGTGCCCATGATCGTGGCCGCCGTCCCCTTGACCGTGCTCGTGATCGTGGCCGGCGTTCTCCAGCGGCTCGCCGCGATCCAGCGCCGCCAGCACCCTGGCCGGGTACGCCTCCAGGTCCTCAACGCAGCCCTCGCAGCACGTCCGCACCAG
>SLDI01000754.1:0-2791 GCA_007125385.1 Phycisphaeraceae bacterium
GAGCAAGCCGCCGGCTACGGCCGCGAAATCCAGCAGCGGGCCATCGAGATGCTCGAGCAGCGAAAAGGCCAGTTGGTCGGCTGGCTCGAGGAGTTCGCCCAGACGATGCGGGCGACCGGCCGGAGCCTGCGCGAGCAGGACCAGGCCGCGCCGGGCCGCTACAGCGACCAGGCCGCGGATCGCATCGAGCAACTGGCGGGTTACGTCCGCCGGCAGCCCGTGCAGCAGATACGGCAGGATGCCGAGGCGTACGCCCGCGAGCATCCGGCGATCGTGCTCGGGGGCGCGTTGATCGTCGGCATGCTCGCGGGACGGTTCCTGCGTAGCGGCTCGCCGCATCAGGAGCCTGCGCCCGGTGCCAGCCCCGACGTGGCGAGCCAACCGCCCGCCGAAACCCCAACCCCATCCACCGACATCGCCAGCCGCGGAGGCATCGCGTCATGAGACCAGTCGAGGACCCGCGCAGTTTCGGACAGCTTCTGAGCGACCTGCGTTCCGACACGGCCGCGCTGTTCCGCCACGAGTTCGCCCTGGCCAAGGTCGAGCTCAAGGACAAGGCCAGGTCGCTTGGCCGCGACGGCGTGCTGTTCGGCGCGGCGGCGGGCCTGGGGCTGCTGGCGGCCATGACGCTGGTGGCCACAATCAGCGTCGCCCTGGCGGTGGCGCTAACGCCGGCGGTGGGGCTGGCGATCGCCGCCTGGCTCGGGCCGTTGATCGTCGCGATCGCCCTGGGCGTCGGCGCGTGGGCGTGCTTCAGCGTGGGCAAGCGTCGGCTCAAGGCCGAGCCGGTGATGCCCGAGCGGACGGCGGAGAGTCTGCGGGAGACCAAGCAATGGGCCCAAAGCAAGGTGAAATCGTAAGAGCGAGCCCGGACGCCAGCCAGGCGTATGCGCAGCGGCAGCGCGACATTCCGGAGATTCGCCGGGACATCGAGAAGACCCGGGGCCGGCTGGACGAGACGATCGACGCGATCCGCGGCCGGCTGACCCCCCAATCGATTGGCAGGCAGGCCATGAGCGTGATTCGATACCGAAGCAAGGTGGCGGGACGTCGGATGACGGACATGCTGGCGGAGAATCCGCTGCCCATGGCGTTGACGAGCGTCGGCGCCACCTGGCTGCTCGGCCAGACGATCCGCCGCCGCCGCGCCCGCAAGGCGGGCGAGCGCGAGATCGAGCTCGAGTTCCAGGAAGACCAACCGCTGGCGGTGCAGCGCAACCTTTACGACGCGGGGCTCGAGGCCCAGTACGAGGTGCGTGAGCACGAGCCGGGCGAGGGCGTCCGCCAGCCCGGGGTCGGTGAGCAGGCCCAGCAGGCCGGCCGCGAGTACGCCGAGCAGGCGCGCGAGAAGGCGGGCGAGTATGGCGAGGCGGCCCGCGAGAAGGTGTCGGAGTATGGCCAGCGCGTGGGCGAGGCCGGGCGACGTGTCGGCGAGCAGGCCAGCGACATTGGCCACCGCGTCAGTGACTCGGCGCAGCGGGCGTCGCAGTTCACGTTCGACGCCGTGAAGCGCCACCCGATCACCGCGGCGCTGGGGTTGATGGCGGCGGGGCTGGCGGTGGGCCTGGCGCTGCCGGCGACGCGGAAGGAGCGCGAGCTTGTCGGCGAGCAGCGCGACGAGCTGTTCGAGCGTGCGCGCGAGTATGGCGGCGAGCTGGCCGAGCGCGGCCAGGCGGTCGCCCAGCAGGCCGGCGAGGCCGCCAGCGAGGAGGCTGAGCACCAGGGCGTGACGCCCGAGCAGCTCAAGGCCGAGGCCGAGCAGGCCGGCCGGGAGCTGACGGAGGAGGGCGACGAGGGTGAGTCAGGCGGCGAGCCGCCGCGTTCCTGACGCCCGGGAGAAGGCAGCACACGCAGGCAGTCGTGGCTCGGGGCGCTGCATAACGGAGCAGCGCCCCGTTTTCTTTGCGCGCGCCCGCCTGCCTCACACCCGTCCTGAGCGGAGCGCAGGTCGGGATTTCTGTGGGCGCGCTGCCGGTGGCCCGGCGGTGAATCGATCGGGTGGAAGCAAATCCCGCCCTTCGCTCGCCCCGCCACCGCGGACACGTCCCGCCACCGCGAACTCGTTCCGGACGGGCGGGCGCATGCAAAACCCCTCCCATGATGGGAGGGGTCGGGGCGGGGGATGTCGATCGTGTCACGGCCTGGGCAGGTGTGTGCGCGGCGCATCCTGCGGGGCGCCGAGGAGCCCGCCCACGGCTGCGGCCAGCCCGCCGAGGATCATGCCCACGAAGGTCCAGATGGCGGCCTGGGCGACCATCTCCTGGGCTTCCTCGGCCGCGGGCATCTGCGCCTGAGCCTGTTGCATGAGCTGCTCGAGCTGCTGCTGCATCTGCTCGTCGTCGGCCTGGTCCATGAGCTGCTGCATCTGCTGCTGCTGGGCCTCGTCGGGGGCGGCCTCGACCGCGGCGATGCCGGTCTGCATGATCTGCAACGTGCCCGCGGCGAACTGCCCCATGGCGGTGGCCAGCAGGAACACGCCCAGCACGCTCGCCAAGCCCCAGGTCACCACGCCGTGCAGCACGCCGTCGAGCCGCTCGCGCACGCCGGCGAGGTAGCCGGCCGCCCACCCGCCAACGAACAGGGCGATCAGGGCGGTGACGATCCACCAGATCATGCCGCCGATGGCCAGCTCCTCGGCCATCTCCGGCCCGGCGGCGAGGGCGCCGATGCCGATGCCCAGCACCCCGAGGGTCATCTGGATGACGAGGACGATCACGACGCCGGCGATGATCGCGCCCCAGGAGATGCGGCGCATCATGCCGGGCCAGGCGACGCCGCGCTGCTCGGACTC
>SLDI01000308.1:0-2779 GCA_007125385.1 Phycisphaeraceae bacterium
GAAGGGCGGGATCTCCCGCGTGGTGCCACGAGTGTGCGCACGACTCGGTATCGGATATCTTCGAACATCCCGCCCTTCGCTCGCGGACTCGCTCAGGACGGGCGTTAACAAAGGAACTTTCCACCCTCGTCACACGTTCGCCGTTTGATCTACCATGCCCGTTCTAATCGCCCCGCAGGAGAAGGACATGACCGCGTCCTGGCAACGGCTGTCGTCGAACCTGAACCTCAGCGGCGTGCTGCCGCACACCGCCGTCAAGGCCACGCACCTGCCGCGGCGCAGCGAGACGGGCATCGGCGCCATCATGCCCTGGGCCGACCGCCTCTGGTTCGTCACCTACGTCGCGCACAAGCAGGGCACGGGCGACGGCACGGGGCTGTTCCACCTCGACGACGCCATGACGCTGACCAGGCACCCGGCGAGCGTCGTGGGCACCTACGCCAACCGCATGATCCACGCCGAGACCAGCCAGCTCATCATCGGCCCGCACGCGATCGACGTCGACGGCAACGTGCGCACGTTCGAGGACCTGGTCAACACGCGGCTGACCGCGACGTGTCGGCACCTGCATGAGCCTGATCGCCTGGTCTACTTCCTGGGCATGGAGGGTGAGCTGTTCGAGGCGGACGTCAACACGCTCAAGATCACGCACCTCGCGGAGCTGACCAAGGAGCTGGGCACCAGCGGCCAGAAGGACGCGCACTTCAAGGACGCGTGCTGCGCGCAGGGTCGGCTGATCGTCGCCAACAACAGCTACTACGCCAAGGACTTCGACGACCCCTCGCTTTGCGACGGCCGCCTGGCGGAGTACGACGGCAAGACGTGGACGATCCTTCAGCGCACGCAGTTCAACACCGTCGAGGGCCGCGTCTCGGGCGAGCTTGGGCCGGCCATCTTCGCCGTGGGTCAGGACCGGGCGTCGGCGATCTTCAAGGTGCGCCACGCGGACACCGGCTGGCGGACGTATCGCCTGCCCAAGGCCACGCACACGCAGGACCATGCCTGGACGACCGAGTGGCCACGCATCCGCGAGGTCGAGTCGGAGCGCTACCTCGTCAACGCCAGCGGCATGTTCTACGAGCTGCCCGCCATGACCTACGCCCAGCGCGTCTGGGGCCTGCGCCCGATCAGCACGCATCTGCGCATCATCGGCGACTTCGCGCCGTGGAACGGCCTGCTCGTGATGGCGGGCGATCAGACCACGCCCATCCACGACTCCAACCCCGTCGTCGGCCAGCCGCAGGCCAACCTCTGGTTCGGCAAGACGGACGACCTCTGGCAGTGGGGCAAGCCCACCGGCTGGGGCGGGCCATGGTTCCGCACGAACATCGAGGCGAACGAGCCTTCCGAGCCCTACCTGATGACCGGCTTCGAGCACAAGTGCCTGCACGTGACGCATGACGCGGGCGACGGCGTCGCGATCGATGTGGAGCTGGACTTCATGGGCGACGGCACGTTTCTGCCCTACGCGACGCTGACGACGCGTGGCGGGACCGGGTATGCGCATCATGTCTTTCCCACGGGCCTGAGCGCGCACTGGGTGCGCCTGCGGGCGAGCAAGGCGGGCGAGGCGACGGCGCAGTTGCACTACACGTGAGGCGGTGAACCGCGAAGGGGCGAAGGGGGCGAAGCTCGCGAAGGGGGGATCGGGGATTGGTCGACCGTTCGCCGTTGGCGCACGTGCAGGCCAGTCGTCGCGGGTGCCGGCTGCGACATGCGATGATCGGGGTGCCACTGGCGGCTTGCCCACCAGTGCCTCGGTGCCGTCTGCGGCGTGCGCGGTCCAATTCATGCGACATGAAGGCAGTTCGCAGCTTATTGACCTTTGGTTGGTTGGCTTCACCACTGGTTGGCGCCGCTCAGGGTGCCACGGCTTGACCGCGAAGCGGCAAGCCGTGCGATCGTCGGCAAACCCACGGCTTGCCCTTCGGGACAAGCCGTGGCACCCCCGCGGTCGCGGTTAAGTCAACCATTCAAAGGTCAATAAATGGGTTGCGTTGCGCCTGGGCACTGGCGGGCAAGCCGCCAGTGGCACCCGGTGCGCATGGATTGAAAGGGCACACACACCCCGGCTTGCCTTCGCGCTCTTCGCGTTCTTCGCCCCTTCGCGGTTCTACTTGCCCCGCTCCGCCAGCTCGGTGCGGCGTCGCAGCAGCCACTTGGCCAGCACCATGCCGGCGATGACGAGCACGACGGCGGCAATGGCGGCGGCCTGTCCCTCGACGATCCACTGCCGCACCTGGTCCAGCTCGTGGGCGAAGAAGTAGGCGAGCCAGAAGATGGTCGGCACGCTGATCGCGGCGGCGGAGCCGTCGAAGAGCAGGAACTTCCAGTAGGGGATCTTGAACGTGCCGGCGGTGAAGAAGGCGGCGGTGCGCAGGCCGGGCAGGAAGCGGGCCATGAAGATGAACTTGCCGCCGTGCAGGTGGAGCTGGCGTTCCGTGCGGGCGAGGCGCTGTTCGGTGAGGAAGCGGCGCAGCAGCGGGAGGCGGGGCACGTAGTGGCCGTAGCGTCGGCCGATGGTGAAGACGATGAGGTCCGAGCCGAGGATGGCGATGAACGCCCCGGGGAACATGATCCATGGCCGGGCGAGCTCGTTGCCGGCGAGGTAGCCGGCGATGATCAGCGGGATGTCCTCGGGCAGCGGCAGGCCGAAGCCCGTCAACAGCAGCACGCCGAAGATCACGACGTACGGGGCGTTGCCGGCGAGCTGGGTGAGCCATTCTTCCATGGGGCCTGCGCGCAGACTATAAACGAACGGCGCCGCGGGCCGGGGACC
>SLDI01000543.1:0-2778 GCA_007125385.1 Phycisphaeraceae bacterium
GCCTCGAGCAGCACGAGCCCGTGCAGCAGCGCCAGGCCCGCGGCCGCCTCGTCGCCGGGCGCCTCCAACGCTTCGAGCAGGGCGTCGATCGACTCGGCCGCCTCGACCAGGCGCAGCGCCAGCTCCACCGTCGCCTCGATGCCCGCGCGCTCGAGGAGCCCGGCCGTGAGGTGGGCCGCCCGGCGCAGGGCGTCGGGCCCGGGCTCGGCCAGGACGTGGTTGCCCAGCAGGTCCTCGTAGACGTCCACGTCGTCCGGGTGGTCGCGCAGGTGCCGGGTCAGCAGCGGTGCGGCGCGGTCGGGGGGCAGCAACCCGGCCACCGCGCGCGCCAGGTAAGCGGAGGGCTCGCGCTCGTAGCTGGCCTCGAGCGTCTCCGCGAGGTCGGCCAGGTCCACGCCATGGTCGCTGAGGTAGTGGGCCAGCTCCAGCCCCGCCCCGCCGGGCTCGAGCTGCTCGACGACGATCTGCTGGGCCGGGCCGGGCTGGCCCAGAAGGAGATGGGTGTAGAGCAGCCGGCCCGCGAGCGGCCGATCGTCAGGCAGGTCGTGCTCGGCGGCCTGGCGATAGGCCTGAAGCGCCGCCTCGGGCTCGCCGAGGCGGTGGTGCAGGTCGCCGATCATCAGGTGGATCGCGCCGCGCTGCCGGGCGAGCTCGACGGTGAGCGGGCGTGCGGTGATGGTGCGTTCGGCGGTGGCGTCGAGGGCGGCCTGGTGCTCGGCGATGGCCGCCCGGGCGTAGCCGGCGTTGGTCAAGGCCACCGCCAGGTGGTGGCGCACGGCGACGTTGTGCATCGGCCCGAGCGTCGGATCGGCGCGGAGGCGCTGCCGGGCCGCGGCGAGCAGGCCGATCGCCCGCTCCCACTCGTCCTGCTCCAGCGCGAAGGCGCCCAGCAGCACGAGGCTCATGACGTCGTCGGGATCGGCGTCGAGCGCCCGGGCCAGGAGCATCGCCCCGCGCACGCGATTGCCGGTGGCGGTGTGGATGCGCCCCAGCAGGCTGAGGATCTCCGGTCGATCCGGCGCGTGCTGCAAGGCCTGGTTCAGATGGTTGATCGCCTGGTGGGGCTGGCCCTGGCGGTAGGCGACGCGGCCGGCGGCGTAGTAGCGCAGCGCCGCCGGGGTCGGCTCGTCGAGCTCGGCCGGGCCGTCGCCTCGCAGCTCGCGTGGCGGATCGATGGCGTCGAGGATCTCGTCGAGCCCCCAGTTGGCCCGCTCGCGGGCCTGGTCCTCGTAGAGCGCCAGGGCCGGGGCCGGGACGTGCGGCGGCACGGGCAGCTCGCCGGGCTCGAAGCGGATCTGCGGCTGCGGGGGCGCCGGCGGCGGGCCCTGGCAGCCCGCGGCGAGCAGGCCCGCCAGCATGAGCGTGATCAACAGCGGTCGGGGCAGGCTGGGCATCATCCATCACGATACGGCCGCGCCCGCCTTCCGCCTAGGGGGGGCGAGGCGATCGGGGACATTCCAGGCGGCCGTGACATGCGGCAGCGGGCTATCGGCTGGCCCAGATCATGCCGCGCTTGACGATCTCGCGGGCCTCGGGCACGTCGAAATCCTTGTAGGTGTGGCCCCAGCAGGCGACGAAGACCCTGCCCCGGCCCCAGTGGCGCGTCCAGGCGTAGGGCATCACCGTCCCGGCCGGGTAGCGCGTCGCGTCGCCGTGCTCGCCGGTGAATGTGGTGGTGCACAGGACGTGGTTGGCCGGGTCGACATGGACGTAGTACTGCTCGGTGTCGGTGAGGGTGAACGGCTGGATGCCGGCCGTGATCTCGTGCTCGGGGTCGGCGATGTCGACGCGGTAGCTGGGAATGTTGTTGCCGGGGTGGGCGACCCACTGCCCGCCGGTCATCCACTGGTACTCGGTGTGGGTGCGGAAGGCGTCGATGATTCCGCCGTGGAACCCGGCGAGCCCGGCCCCGGCGTGGACGGCCGCGTCGAGGCCCTTCCACTGCTCCTTGCCCAGCTCGCCGAAGGTCCAGACCGGGACGATCAGGTCCTGCTCGGCGAGCAGGTCGGTGTCGGCGAAGGCGTCGAGGCTGTCGCGGCGGGTGACGGAGTAGCCGGCCGCCTCGAGCTCGGCGGTGAAGACGTCGGCGGATTCGCTGGGCGTGTGACCGTCCCAGCCGCCGGTGACGAAGAGTGCGCGCTTGGCCATGGCTGTGTCTCCTCGAACGCCAGCCTAGCGGCTGTGGCGGCGGCGGGGAAATGGAGGCGCAATGGCCACGGCCCGGTTCGTGTCCGTGCGCTCCCGGGGCCGGGGGCTGCTGGTCAGAGCGAGCAGCGGATCGCCGCGTCGATGGTGAGGTTGAAGCGCTGGGCGGCCGAGCCGTTGCGCACGGCGATCTCGACGCGGCCGCTGCTGCCGAGGTAGGCCAGCGGCTCGTGCTCGGGGGCGTCGGCGTAGGTGCGGGCCAGGCCGGCGACGTCGCGGCCGGGCAGGTGGAAGGTGAGGGTGGCCGATGGCAGATCGTCGGGCGTCAGGTCGGTGATGAGGTTGCCGAAGCGGTCGACGTCGAGCACGTGGGCCTCGAGCTGGCCCGGGCGGAGGCGGCGCGGGCGGGGCAGGTCGAGCTCAACGAGGCCGTCGATGCCCGGGCCGAACTGTTCGACGCTCACGCCGGCGGCGAGGTGGGCGGCGGCGGGGGCGAAGATGTCCCGGCCGTGGAACGTCGGCGCCACCGGCCGGCGGTGGTAGGCCGGGTTGGTCAGTTCCACGGCCGTGAAACCATGATGGGCGCGGCGTCGCAGGGCGAGGGTGAACAGGCCGTTGTCCGGGCCGACGAAC
>SLDI01000197.1:0-2777 GCA_007125385.1 Phycisphaeraceae bacterium
CCCGGACATCGGTAACGGGGTCTGCGGATCCCCGATCCCCGATCCCCGACCCCACCGTTCCCCCGCTACTCGTCTTCGTTGCTCGTGACCCCGCCGCCGGCGAGCGCCTGCTTGAGCGTGTGCCAGGGGAGGGTGGCGCATTTGACGCGCATGGGGAAGCGCTTGACGCCGGCGAGCGCAGCCAGCTCGCCCAGCGCCTCGGTGGCGGCGTCGGTGCTCGTGGCGTCGCCGGCGACCAGGTCGTGGAAGGCGTTGTGCAGCTTTTCGATGGCCGACTGGTCCAGCCCCTTGATCTGCTCGGTCATGATCGACGTCGACGCGGTGCAGATGGCGCACGCCTGGCCGGTGTGCATCGCGGCGGCGATGCGGCCGGCGTCGTCGAGCTTGATCTGAAGGTGCACGCGGTCGCCGCACAGGGGGTTGTACCCCTCGGCCTGGTGGGTGGCGTCGGGCAGCTCGCCGCGGTTGTGGGGCTTGCGGCCGTGCTCAATGAGCAGTTCCTGGTAGAGCTCGGACAGGTCGCTCATGGCGCGAACATCTCCGCGGCTTTGCTCAGCCCGGCGATCAGGGCGTCGATGTCGTCGGCGTCGTTGTAGATGCCCAGCGACGCGCGGACGGTCGCGGGCAGGCCGAAGCGGCGCAGCACCGGCTCGGCGCAGTGGTGGCCGGCGCGCACAGCAACGCCGTGGAAGTCCAGGACGGTGGCGACGTCGTGGGCATGCACGCCGTCGAGGACGAACGAGGCGATGCCCGCCTTGTCGGGGGCGTTGCCGATCAGGCGCAGACGGGGGACCTCGGCCAGACGCTGGTGCATGTATTGGCTCAGCGCGTGCTCGTGCTCGCCGATGCGCTCGAGGCCGGCGCCCTGGAGGTAGTCCACGGCCGCGCCCAGGCCCACGGCCCCGGCGATGTCCGGGGTGCCGGCTTCGAAGCGGGCGGGCGGGTCGGCGTAGGTCGTGCCCTCGAAGCTCACCGAGCGGATCATGTCGCCGCCGCCCTGCCAGGGGGGCATGGCTTCGAGAATGTCGCGTTTGGCGTAGAGACCGCCGATGCCCGTCGGGCCGTACATCTTGTGCCCGGAGAAGGCGTAGAAGTCGGCGTCGAGGGCCTGGACGTCGATGGGGGTGTGGGCGATGGCCTGGGCGCCGTCGATGAGCACGCGCGCCTCGTGGGCGCGGGCCAGGCGGGCGATGTCGGCCACGGGGTTGATCGTGCCCAGGGCGTTGGAGATGTGGGCGACGGCGACCAGCGCGGTCTGCTGGCGCTTGAGCAGCCTTTCGCAGGCGTCCAGGTCGAGCACGCCCGCGTCGTCCATGGGGATGACCGCGAGGCGCGCGCCCACCTGCTCGCAGAGCATCTGCCAGGGCACGATGTTGGCGTGGTGCTCCATGGCGGAGATGAGGATCTGCTGTCCCGGCTTGATGAAGGTGCGGCCCCACGCCTGGGCGACAAGATTGATGGCCTCGGTGGTGCCGCGCAGGAAGACGATCTCGTCGGGGCCGTCGGCATGGATGAGCTTGGCGAGCTTGGCGCGGGCGGCCTCGTAGGCGTTGGTGGCGTCGGCGCTCAGCGCGTAGGCGCCGCGGTGGATGTTGGCGTAGCCGGTGCGGTAGAAGTCGGCGACGGCGTCGATGACGACGGCCGGCTTCTGCGTCGAGGCACCGCTGTCGAGATAGGCCAGGCCGCCATCGTCGCCAGGATCGCCGCGCTCGCTGGCGTCCCGGCGGGCGAGCAGGGGAAAGTCGCTGCGCCAGGGTGAGCGGAGGGTGTGGGGGTCGGGATTGGCGGGACGGGCGCGGGTCATGGGTTACTGGCGGTTTGGTGCGGGTATGGCGGGCCCGGGCACCGGGTTTTCGCCGGGTGATAGAGATCGTAGCCGTGTGGCGGAGCCGGGGCGACGCGGCACCGCACTCAAAAGATAAGTAAACCCTAAAGTATTGACATCTGGGCGTCAAGTCGTATACTGGATTTGAAGCTCTCTTGATCTGCGCGGAGGCCGCTCCGCTGCTCCACCCGGCAGGCGCCCATGATCTCCCACACAGCCGAATACGCTCTCCGGGCCATGGTCAGCCTGGCCGACCACACACACGGCCCGTTGACCAGCCAGCAGTTGGCGGACCGGACGCAGGTGCCCCTGGGGTACCTCGCCAAGATCATGCAGCAGCTCGGCCGGGCCGAGCTGGTCGTCGGCCAGCGCGGGCCGCACGGCGGGTTCAGCCTGACCCGGCCGCCGGAGCAGATCACCATCCTCGAGGTCGTCACGGCGGTGGACCCGATCCGGCGGATCACGCGCTGCCCGCTCGGGCTGCCCGATCACCAGGACCTGTGCCCGCTGCACCGTCGGCTGGATTCGGCGCTGGCGTCGGTGGAGCAGGCGTTCACCGAGACCTCGCTGGCGGACATGGTGGAGGAGACCGGCGTCGTCAAGCCGTTGTGCAGTCCGCCGCCGAAACGCTGAGCCGCTGCCGTCGCCCTTGCCCAGGCTTTCTCCCCCTGACACCGTCCGGAGCAGGCCCTCGTTTGCGCGGGGGCCTGCGACGGGCGGGTTGGGCTGGCGCATGCTCGCTGCGGCAATGCGCGCGATGCGGCAAGCCGCTTGCGCCTGGGAAGCCTTACACTTGCATCGTCACGCCGACCTCGTCGGCGATCCGGCGGAACTCGGCGAGCTCGGCTTCGGTGAAGGGCAGGCCGCCCGCCTTCTCGCTGGCGAGCGCAGCCCCGTGCTCGATCTGGCAGGGCAGGATCGCGCCGTCGTTGCCGTGGCCGAGGAAGTCCTC
>SLDI01000281.1:0-2773 GCA_007125385.1 Phycisphaeraceae bacterium
C
This sequence comes from Phycisphaeraceae bacterium, assembly GCA_007125385.1. Lineage (GTDB taxonomy): Bacteria > Planctomycetota > Phycisphaerae > Phycisphaerales > Phycisphaeraceae > SKPT01. The sequence goes on from SLDI01000281.1 coordinate 2, forward strand.
GCCAGGAGCTTCTGTTTGTCGAAGATCATGTGGTTGCGCGACAGGCCGACGAAGTCGTAGGCGTAGGTGAGCTCGATGGCGTCCACGGGGCAGGCTTCCTCGCACATGCCGCAGAAGATGCAGCGCAGCTCATCGATGTCGAACTTGATGGGGTACTTCTCGCGGTCGTCCCATGGCGACTCGGCGCCCTCGATGTGGATGCAGTTGGCGGGGCAGATGGTTGGGCACATGAAGCAGGCGACGCACTTGACCCGGCCGTTCTCGTCGCGGTTGAGGCGGTGGACGCCGCGGAAATTGGGGATGTGGGCCCCACCTTCCTCGACGGGAAAATCCTCGCGGCGCTCGTCGGGGTACTCCAGCGCGCGGCTGCGCTTGCCCTTGCCCACGGACCCGAGCACGTGCTTGAGCGTGGTGCCCATGCCCTTGAACACGGCGGGCAGGTAGAACTGCTCCGCGGCCGTGGCCGGCGGGGGGGAGACGTCGATGATGTCCTGGTCGGTTATGGGCATGGGGGTCGTCCTTGCACTGACTTTACCGCGAAGGCGCGAAGCAGGCGAAGGGCGCGAAGGAAGGCCGGGTGGGGCCTGGTTGCGGCGCCACCGGCGGACCATCCATCGGTGGCACCGGCCTGAAAGAAACTCAGGCTGTTTCCCGCTTTTCTTCCTGATTGCTTTTCTTCGCGTTCATCGCCTTCTTCGCTCCTTCGCGGTTCACGTCGCTGCGCGTCAGCTCGCCTGGAGCTGGAGCATGGCCATGGCCTCGGCGGCGATCTGCTGCTCGTGCAGGCCGCAATAGGCCAGGACGTCGTCGGGCGAGCGGCCGCTCTTGGGGAGGTTGCGCACGTGCATCTGGCGGACGGTGAAGCCGCCGCCGTCCTCGGCGACGGCGTCGGCGATGGCCGAGCCGAAGCCGTGGCCGTAGTTGTCCTCGAGGGTCATGATCATGCCGTTGTGCTCGTTGGCCAGGTCGAGGATGGCCTCGCGGTCAAACGGGATCGAGTAGAGGTCGACCAGGCCGGCGTCGACGCCCTGCTGGTCGAGGCGGTCGATGGCCTTGTTGGCCTCGTGGACCATGTAGCCGCTGGCGATGATGAGCAGGTCCCGGCCGGTCTCCAGCACCTCGTGGCCGCCGAGGGTGAAGGTGTCGTTCTCGCTGTAGAGGAACTCGGTGTCGGGGCGGAGCGTGCGCATGTAGACGGGGCCGCGGTGCTCGGCCATGGCGAGGGTCAGCGCGTAGGCCTGGTAGGCGTCGGAGGGCTGGAGCAGGTAGAAGCCCGGCTCGCCGCCGGGACGCTGCATGGTGGCGAAGCTGGCGAACCAGGCGACGTCGGGCAGGGACATCTGGCTCGGGCCGTCGGCGGCGAGCGAGATGCCGGCGTGCGAGCCGGCGATCTTGAAGTTCGCCCCCGAGTTGACGGCCATCTCGATCTGGTCGTAGGCGCGGGTGACGAACTTGGCGAAGGTCGAGCACAGCGGCAGCTTGCCCGCGGCGCTCAAGCCCGCGGCGACGGAGAACATGTTCTGCTCGGCGATGCGGCATTCGAAGTAGCGATCGGCCAGGGCGTCGTCCTTGGCGAACATCTCGGCGAAGGTCGAGTTCTTCACGTCCGCGTCCAGGGCGACGACGTCACCGCGGGCGTGGCCGAGCGCCCGCAGGGCGATGCCGTAGGCCTTGCGCGTCGCGAGCTTGCCCTTGGCGATGGCGTCGCTCATGCCGAAGCGCTCCAGCGCGGCGGTGAAGCTCATGGGCTGGTCGATGCGCGGCGGCTCGGGCTTCTTGGGGGACATGAGCTGGGCCTTGAGCGTCTGGTCCGCGTGGGCGCCGACCTGCCGGGCGGTGGCGTCGAGCTCCTCTAAGGCCTTGGTCATGTCGTCGCCGTCGGCGGGCTTGCCGTGGTGGCCGTCACCCTGCTGGCTGGAGCTGCCCCAGCCCTTGACGGTCTTGGCGACGATGGCGACGGGGCGGGCGGCGGGGTCGAACTGGGCCCGGGCGTGGCGCGACAGGGCGTCGGCAATGGCGCCGGGGGCGTGGCCGTCGATGACGATGGCCTCGAAGCCCGCGGCCTCGAGCTTGGCGGCAGTGGTCTCGGGCGTCTGCTGGTCGCTGACCTTGTCGGACTGGGCCCAGACGTTGCAGTTGAAGATGGGGCAGACGCCGGTCAGGCCATGGTCGCGGATGAAGTCGACGGCTTCCCAGATCTGCCCCTCGCGTGATTCGCCGTCGCCGATGATGCAGAAAACGCGCTTGTCCAGGCCGTCGATCCTGGCGGCGGCGGCGAGGCCGGCGGCGTGGGAGAGCCCCTGGCCGAGCGAGCCGGTGGCGGTGTCGAAGAAGGGGAAGCCCTCGATGGGGTTGGGGTGGCCGTCGACGACGGAGTCGATGTCGCGCAGGGTCATGGCGTCGTCGCGGGTCATGGGGCGCAGCTCGTCCTTGCTCTTGCCGATGGCCACGCCCAGGTCGGCACAGGCGGCGTAGATGATGGGCACGGCGTGGCCCTCGGAGAGCACCAGGCGATCGGCCGACGGGTGCAGGGGGTTGGCCGGCTCGTAGCGCATGTGCTGGTACATGAGGATGGTGACGAGGTGGGCGAGGCTGGCGGCGCTGGTGGGGTGGCCCGAGCCGGCGGCGGCGGTCATCTCGTAGCCGAGGCGGGTCAGCTCGATGGCCTTGGCGTGGACGGTCGAATCGAATGACATGGGCGCAGGTCCTTCCTGGATCGTGGTGGCAGCCCCCCGGCCCCGGGCCGAAGCGGCGATTATGCGTCGAGTCACG
>SLDI01000037.1:0-2771 GCA_007125385.1 Phycisphaeraceae bacterium
GATCGCGATGTCGTGATCAGCGACGGCCGCATGCAACTCTTCGCGCCGGCGACCGAGCGCAGCCAGCGCCGCCCCATCGATCGTTTCTTCGACTCGCTCGCGTCCACCTACGGCGATCGCGCCGTCGCCGTGATCCTTTCCGGCACCGCGGCGGACGGCTCGCACGGGATCGCCGCTATCAAGTCCGCCGGCGGCATGGTCATGGTGCAGGACCCCGATACCGCCGAGTTCGACGGCATGCCGCGCAGCGCCGTCAGCACCGGGCTCGCCGACCTGGTCCTTCCGGCCGACCAGATGCCCGAGGTGCTCCAGCGCCTGGCGACGCATCCGCACGAGAATGAGCTCGAGGCGACCGACGACCAGACGCCCGACGTCGAGCCCGCCACGCTGCAAAGCATTCTCAACGTGCTGCGCGATCAATTCGGGTACGACTTCACCGAGTACAAACGCCCCACGCTCCTTCGCCGCACCCAGCGACGCATGAGCCTCCGCAATGTCGATACGTTCGATGCGTATGCGACCCTGGTGCGCAAGGATGCCAACGAGGCGGCGTCGCTGTTTCGCGATCTGATGATCAATGTCTCCAGCTTCTTCCGCGACCAGGAGGCGTGGGAAGAGCTCGAACGCCAGGTCCTCGATCCGTTGATCGCCAAGCGAGAAGACGGGGATGAGATCCGGGTCTGGACCGTCGGATGCGCCACGGGTGAGGAAGCGTACACCATTGCCATGCTGCTTATCGAGCGGATTGAGCTGTCCGGCAAGCGCATCAAGCCCCAGATATTCGCCACGGATGTTTCGGATAGTCTCACCACGGCCCGGGAGGGCATCTACCCCGAGACGATCACGGCGGCGCTGTCGGCGGACCGCCTTGGGCGGTTCTTCATCAAGCGTGATACCACGTACGAGGTGAAGAAGCATCTGCGCGACATGATCGTCTTCGCGCGTCACAATGTGATCAGCGACCCGCCGTTTTCGCGGATGGACCTCATCTGCTGCCGCAACATGCTCATTTACATCGAGCCGGACACGCAGGGGCGGATTCTGTCGATGTTCAACTTCGCGCTGCGTGACGGCGGCACGTTGTTTCTGGGCAGCGCCGAGACGATCGGGTCGCAGACCGACCTGTTCGAGCCGCTCTCGGCGCCGTCGCGGATCTTTCGGTCACGTCGTGTGGCCCATGCAGGCCGGTTCGATTTCCCGCGCTTTTCGGTGACCGATGCCCGGCAGGGCTCGGCGTCCACGAGGCGGCAGAGTCGGCCGGCCAGGGACGAATATCTGAGCCTGGCGCAGCGGGCGCTGCTCGATCGCTACGCGCCGCCATCGGTGGTCATCGATGCCGACCACCAGGTGCTGCTCTACCAGGGCGACACGTCGCGGTATCTCACGCAACCCGGCGGGGAGCCGACACGCGATCTGCTCGCGCTCGTGTCGCCCGGCGTCCGCCCGCCGCTTCGCCAGGCGATCGAGGAATCGATCCATCAGAAGGGGTCGGTCACCACCAACGGGTACATCAAGCATGAGGGCGGCCGGCGGGCGGTGACCTTGACGAGCAGCCCCATCGGCGTCGGCCGTGATGAAGCGCCGCTGCTTCTGATCAGCTTTGAGGAGCAGGTGCAGCCGGAGGTCGCCGCCGACCAGGAACCCGCCCGGGAGGGCACCGGCGGCCAGAGCACGGATCAGCTTGAAGAGGAGCTGCGGCTGACACGCCGGGATCTGCGCGATGTCTCCGAGCAGTACGACCGCCTTGCCGAGGAATACAGCACGTCCAACGAAGAGATGCTTTCGATCAACGAGGAGCTTCAATCCGCGAACGAGGAGCTTGAAACCTCCAAGGAAGAGTTGCAGTCACTGAACGAAGAGCTTCACACGCTCAACAACGAGCTGCGCAGCAAAGTCGAAGCCGTCGAGCAGACGAACAACGACCTGAACAACCTTCTGGCGAGCACGGAGATCGCCACGCTGTTCCTGGACATGAGCTGCCGCGTCCGCTGGTTCACGCCGGCGATCACGCAGGTGCTGCGGCTGATCGCGTCGGACGTCGGTCGACCCATCAGCGACCTCGCCTCCGCGGTCGACGGCAGCGAGCTCGAGTCGAATGCGCGCAAGGTGCTCAGGGAACTCGTGCCCCTGGAGACGGAAGTCGAGAATGAGCAGGGGCGCACGTACATTCAGCGCATTTTGCCCTATCGCACCGCCGACGACCGGATCGACGGCATCGTCATCACGTTCGTCGACATCACCGAACACAAGAAGGGCCAGAAGCAGCGCGAGCGCCTCATGCATGAGCTGAGTCACCGCATCAAGAACACGCTGGCGACGGTGCAGGCGATCGTCCAGGGCCTGGGCAGGCAATGTGATTCACTGCCCGCGTTCCTCGCGGCCTTTGAGCCGCGCCTGGCGGCGCTGGCGCGGGCGCACTCGCTGTTCACGCTGCCTGGCGATGAACGCATCGAGCTGCGGAAGCTGCTCAAACGCGAGCTGGTGCCCTACCTCGGGGAGCATTCCGACCGCGTCGTCATCGATGGCCCGACGCTGACGCTCCCGCGCGAGCCGGCGATCGCGCTGGAAATGGTGTTCCACGAGCTGGTCACCAACGCCACGAAGTACGGCGCGCTGTCCGACAGCGCCGGAACCGTCACCGTCGGGTGGGAGCGGGTCGATCAATCCGATGGACAGCACGCACGCATCGAGTGGGTCGAATCCGGCGGGCCACGCATCGCAGGTGACGGGGAGCCGGGCTTCGGCTCGCTGTTGATCCAGAGCAGCGTGGC
>SLDI01000146.1:0-2767 GCA_007125385.1 Phycisphaeraceae bacterium
CCAACGCCTGCGCCAGGTTCGAGAGCGTCTGAGCGTCCATGCCGAAACCTCCGATGGATTCTGGAGGTCAGGATCGGCACGTCAGCGGCCGGAACTTGAGCCGAAGGTGCGCTGTCCAGCTAATTGGTCTTATCCGTGTTCATCCGTGTGCATCTGTGGCTATTGCTCCCCCGCCAGCGCCTCCATCCGCCTCCGCAGCTCCGCCAGCGCCTCATCGTTGTCCATCTCCTCACCGACCCTGAATGGCTCACCGAACGCCACGCGTGACCGGCTGGGCTGGGCGAAGTGCAGCAGCATCCACCGCCGACGCGGCGTGCCGGCGATCCACACCGGCACAAGCGGCGCCCCGCTTCGCCGGGCCACCATGATCACCCCCGGCTGAAGCTCATCCAGCTCACGCCGGTCACGCTGCAAACGCCCCTCCGGAAACATCCCCACCATGTCGCCACCCTCGGTCAACGCCTCGACCAGCGCACGCACCTGCCCCCGCACACCCGCGCCGCGCTCCAGACTCACCGGCTCAATCGCCCGCCACAACCACCCCAGCACGCGGAACTCGAACGCCTTGAGCATCACCCAGCGCACCCGCCGCGGCAGCGCCGACTGAATCAGCAGCGGATCCAGCGCGGTCGTGTGATTGCTCGCGAGCACCACCGGCCCCTCGCGCGGCACGTTGGACACCCCACGCCACTGCAAGCCATGCCACACCGTCGTGTACGCCCGGCACAGGTGCCAAAGCACGTTGAGCGTCCGTGTCATCGGCCCGCGCGTCAGCACCCAGGGCAGCATCAGCAGCGCCACCGCGATGAACGCCCCCGCCAGCCCGTACAGCAGCGGCACCATCAGCGCGTCGGTCTCGGGGGCACGCCAGATGGCGAGGTTGACGCCCACCGCCGCGATGGTGCCGAAGATCTCCCGCACGCCGAAGACGCGCCCGCGGATGAAGTTGGGGCAGATCGACTGCGTCTGCGAGTTGACGTAGACCACCATCGCGTTGCCGAAGAATCCCACGGCGAAGGCGAATGCCAGCCCGTAGCCGAAGCTGTGCACCCCCGCCAGCCCCAGCACGCACACGCCGGTCAGCAGCAGGCAGATGGTGATGACAAAGGGCACCTCGCGCGCCGTGTTGAAGAAGGAGATCACCAGGGCCGTGGTGAGCATGCCCACACCGAGCGTCGCGTTCATCACCGCCAGGTGCAGGATCAGCGCCTCGGCCTCGGGGTCGCCGGTGATCATCGCGATCAAGGGGTGCGGCAGCGTGTAGTAGCGCGCGTTGAGCGCGGCGATCGCCGCCACCAGCACGTGCGACGCCGCCCAGAACATCACGCCCAGGATCACGAGCTGAAGCACCGGCTTGTGGCGCGCGATGTAGCTCGCCCCCTGCACCAGGCGCTGCCACTGGCTGGGCCCCGTGCGCCGCCGCCGGCCGCCGCGCACGCGCAGGAAGATGAAGAAGCAGCCCGAGACGGCGAAGGACACGATCGCCACGGTGAGCCCCGCCCGCAAGGAGTCGAGCACGTCGATCAGCCACCCGCCCGCCAGGATGCCGATCAGCGACGCGATCACCGCCAGGCCCAGGATGATCGCGTTGGCGCTGGGCAGGTCGCGCGTGCGCACGATCTGCGGCACCGTGGCGTTGCGCGTCGGGCCGAAGATCGCCGCCATGATGCCCACCCCCAGCACCACCGCGTACACCGCCCACTGGCTATAAAACGCCCCCACGCCCGGCAGGTCGAAGAGCACGTGCTCAGCCGGAATCGCCCGCGCCGCCCCCGCGGGCACGAGCAGGAACGCCGCGAGCATGATCAGCGCCCGCGTCTGGTCGCAGCCGAACATGATCCACTTGCGCGGCAGCGTGTCCGCCAGCCACCCGCCCAGCGGGCTGAAGACGAGATAGGGGATGAAGAAGAAAAAGTAGACCGACGCCTGGATCGACGACGCGTCGGCCCCGGCCTCGTCGATGCCCAGCAGCGTCCACGCCACGAGCTGGATCAGCCGATCGCCGAAGCCCGACGCCGCGACGCTGGCCCACATCAGCATGAAGCTGACGTTGCGCAGCAGCGGCGGGGCCTCGTCGCGTGCCAGAGCCGGCTCAGCCATGGCGGGCAGTATAGAGCCGCCGCCGCTTGCGGCTTCGCGAAATCGCTCAATCCTCCTTGACGTACCCGCAGTTCCAGCACTCGCCGAAGTGAGCGTCCACCCACTCGCCGCAGTCCGGGCAGCGCCACGGCGAGGCGTCAGGCTCCGCCGCCGGCCGGGCCTCGACGATCCGCGCCACCGCCTCGCGGCCGGCCTGCTCCTGCTCGTCGGGCACGTGCAGCGTCGGAAACGCCTCGGTGAACGGCAGCTCCCCCACGATGCGCGACAGCGTCCCGCCCAGCACCTTCACCTCGAAACCCTGACGCTCCAGCAGCGCCTTGAGCCAGTGCGCCTCCATCTCGTCGCGGGCCTGGTAGATCTGCTTCATGGTCCGACGCGCCCCCGCCACTGCACCGTGGGCCGCCGCCCCCGGCCGGCGCGGGCGCTCGATTGGCGTGCGTGTGACCTGCGCCCCCCCGGCCGCCGACGCGCCGCCTCAAGGCGACGGCTGACACCCCCCTCTACTTCGTGCCTCGCCCCTTCACCGCTTGCGCTTGTCCTTCTCCACGAACGCATACGCATTGTGGTTGTGGATCGACTCGTAATTCTCCGAGTTCACCTGGTACCACGCGATGCGTGGCTCGTCGTCCAGCGCGATCGCCAGGTCGCGCACGATGTCCTCGACGAA
>SLDI01000446.1:0-10627 GCA_007125385.1 Phycisphaeraceae bacterium
AGAACTATGACATCAACATCGCGCGCTATCTCGTGCAGGGCTGCGACCTGTGGCTGAACACGCCGCGGCGGGGGATGGAGGCCTCGGGCACGAGCGGGATGAAGGCGGCGCTGAACGGCGTGCTGAACTGCTCGGTGCTCGACGGCTGGTGGGACGAGGCCTACCGCAACCACCTGGGCTGGGCGATCGGGCGCGGCGAGGAGTACGCCAACCCCGCGCTGGCGGACGAGCTGGAGAGCCAGGCGCTGTATGACCTGCTCGAGCGTGAGATCATCCCGCTCTTTTACGAGCGCGACGCCCAGGGCATTCCGCGCACGTGGGTCGAATGGATGAAGCGCTGCATCGCCACGCTCGCGCCCGAGTTCAACACCAACCGCATGCTGCAGCAGTACACCGAGCAGCTCTACCTGCCGGCGCTGGCCCGGGCCCGTCAGCTCAACACGGGCAAGCTGGAGAAGGCCGTCGCCGTGGCGGCGCAGAAGGTCCGGCTGCGTCAGCACTGGGACAGCCTGCGCGTCGAGTCCGTCGACGCGCCGGTCCAGCAGGCGATCAACGTGCGCGAGCAGTTGCCCGTCAAGGCGATCGTGCACCTGGGCGAGCTCAAGCCCGAGGAGGTGCGCGTGCAGGTCTACACGGGTCGGATCGACAACGAGGACCGCCTGAGCGAGGGCAAGGCGGTCGACCTCAAGCATGAGCGCAGTTTGGGCAAGGGCCGGCACCGCTTCGCCGGGCAGATCGAAGCGGGCAACAGCGGGCGCTACGGTTTTGCGGTGCGTGTGCTTCCCGGGGGCGAGCTGCTTGACCGTCCGCCGCTGCCCGGGCTCATCCTCTGGGAGCGCAGCGACGCCCAGCCGCCGGCCCCCGAGCCGGAGCCGGCCCAGGAGCAGCAGGCCGCGCCGTAGAGCGTGCGTGATGCGGATCGCATTTGAATCGCGGGTGTGGAGGCAGGGTGTGTAAGGCGAAGCGAAACCCACCACGAACGTCGTAGAGCCTCACAAACCTGGTGGGTTTCGCTTCGCTCTACCCACCCTACAACGATGCCGCGCTGTGCACTGATCGCCGCCTGACACGGGCATCCTCATGCCTGGGCGTTGTCGATCGGCACGGTCAGGCGCACCCGTGTACCCCGGCCCGGGGCGCTGTCGACGTGGACCTGCCCGCCGAGCAGCTCCAGGCGCTGCTGGATCGAGAAGAGCCCGAAGCCTGAGCCGGCCGGCCTGGCCTGGGCCGGGTCGAAGCCCTCGCCCTGGTCCTGGACGACGCAAGCGAGCTGGCCGTGCTCGATGTCCAGGGTGAGTTGGGCGCGTCGGGCGTGGGCGTGCTTGACGACGTTGAGCAGCAGCTCGCGTACGGCGGTGAAGATGAGCACGCGCACCTGCTCGTCGTCGGGGTTCGCCTGGTCGGCACAGTGTGCCTCGACCTCGAGCTGCCACTGCTTCCGGCACCAGCGCGCCAGCCAGCGCAGCGCTGCGGGCAGGCCCAGGTCGTGCAGCGCCGGCGGGGTGAGCTCGGTGCTCAGGGAGCGCGACGTCTCGATGCTCTGGCCGATGAGCTGCTCCGCCTCGGCGATGGTCTGGGCGACGTCGCCCTGGCCGTTGCCGCGCGCCGCCGCGAGCCGCAGCCGGGCGGCGACGAGCAGTTGCTGGAGGTCGTCGTGCAGGAGCTGGGCCAGGCGTCGCCGCTCGCGCTGCTCGGCGTCGGTGAGCTCCTTGGCCATGGCCTGGAGCTGCGTGGCGCGGCGCGAGAGCTCCTCGGTGCGGTGGCGCACCTCGCGTTCGAGCAGCTCGTTGAAGCTCAGCAGTTGCTCCTGCTGGCGCTTGTGGTGCGTGATGTCGCGCACCACGGACAGGATCGCGGTGACGCCGTTGAGCGAGATCAGGTGCGCGCGGGCCTCGACGTCCACGGTCCGTCCGTCGCGGCGGCGGTGCGCCGACTGGGCGAGCACCGACTCGCCGCGGCGCAGGCGCTGCACGTAGTCGGGGAAGTGCTCCAGGATCTGGCTGGAGACGATCAGGTCGCGAACGGTCATCGACTGGAACTGCCGCTCACTGTAGCCGTAGAACGCCACTGCCGCGTCATTGACCTCGAGAAACGCGCCGGGCTGGCCGGCCTCGTCCACGCTGTAGACGAGGACGGGGTCCTGGGCGCCGTGGAAGATCGCGCGGAAGCGCTGCTCGCTGTCGCGCAGGGCCTGCTCCGCCCGCTTGCGCTCGGTGGTGTTGATGCAGACGCCGGTGACGCGCACCGGCTCGCCGCGCTGGTCGCGCACCACGCGGCCGCGGCTCTCCATCCAGAGGGTCGAGCCATCGTCCGGGTGGTAGCGGTACTCGACCCGGTACTCGTCCCGGCCCGCCAGGGCCCGCCTGATCGCCTGCCGCACCGGCTGCCGATCCTCGGCATGCACGCGCGCCATGTAGCTTCCGAGGAGCCCGTCGAACGAGCCGGGCGCCAGGCCGTGGATCGGCTCCATGTTCGCGGACCATTCGATGGCGTTGCGCCGCAGATCCCACTGCCAGGTGCCGACGTGGGCGGCCTCGAGGGTGATGCGGAGTTGTTGCTGGCTGTCGCGAAGCTGCTGCTCGACGGCCTTGCGGTCGGTGATGTCGATCATCGCCGCCAACGAACCGCGCACGTCGCCGCGCTCGTCCATGACGGGGCAGGCGTTGCCGACGAGGTGGCGTACGGAGCCATCGGCGAAGCGCACCTCGAGCTCCTCGTTGTGCACCCATTGGCCGCGGGCGGCGCGCTGGACGGGCAACTGATCGCCCGGCGTCTCGCGTCCGTTCTGGAACACGCGGAAGTGCTGGGGCCGATCCGCCCCCGGCGCCGAGCGTGACAGGTTCCCGCCTGGCGGCACGCGCAGGAACTCGTAAGCCTCGCGGCTGCCGGTGATCCGGTCACCGCGCGGGTCGTGCGAGAGGAAGACCACGGCGGGCACCGAGTCCATCAGCGCGGTCAGCTCGGCGGCGCGTGCCCGCTCCCGGGCCTCGCTGCGCCGCAGCGCCTGCTCGGCGCGGCGATGCTCCGTGATGTCGACGAGGCAGTTGACCGCGCCGATCATCCGGCCGCGGTCGTCGCGCACCGGCGAGGCGTTGACCAGCACCGTGACCTGTGAGCCGTCCGGCCGCTCGATCACCTGCTCGCTGTTGTGCACCGGCTCGCCGGTGCGCAGCGTGTGCGCCATCGCGCACCGGGCATGGGGCAGGTCCCGGCCCATCGCCGTGAGCAGCCGGCTGGAGCCGCAGTACCGCTGGGCGTCGTCGCGCAGCGGCGGGGTTCGGCCCCACATCTCGCACGCGCGCTGGTTGCAGCGCAGCAGGCGTCCCCTGGGGTCGGTGACGTACACCCCCACGGCCATCGCCTCGACCGCCTGGCGGAACCACGACTCGCTCTGGCGCAGCACCTGCTCGATGCGCTTGCGCTCGGTGACGTTCTGCACGGCGCCGACGACGCGCACGACCCGCCCCGACGCGTCGCGGATCGGCCGGGCGTTGATGCGGATCCAGCGCTGTCGACCCTGGGCATCGATGACGCGCAGCTCCATGTCGCGGATCGGCTCGCCGCCGAGCAGCCGGCGCAGCGCCGCGCTGATCTGCTCGCGGTCGTCGTCGTGGACGAAGCGCATCATCTGCGCCAGGCCGGGCGCCTGCTCGCTGGGGTGGCCGATGACGCCTGCGAAGTCGCCGACGCGCCACTCCAGCTCCAGCGCGCCGTTGTCGCCGACGCGGTAGCTGACGGCGTAGTCGCTGGTCAGGTTCGAGAGGATCTGCCGGCGATGCTCGCTCTCGGCCAGCGCCGCCTGCGCCTGGCGCTGGGCGGTGATGTCGCGTGCCAGGATGACCAGGTGCGTGTCCTGGCGTCGCGTGCGCAGCTCGAGCCACAGGCCGCGGCCTTGCAGCCGCAGCTCGAACGCGTCCTCGTCCACGGCCATCGCTTTGGCCAGCCGATGCCGCGACGCCGGCTCGGCCAGCTCCAGTCGGCCGTTGTCCGCGGTGGCATCGAGCAGCAGGCGCCCGGCCGCCGCGTTCGCATAGACCACCCGCCAATGCGGGTCGAGAACCAGCACCGCCTCGCCCATCGATTCCAGGACCCACGGCAGGTGTGTGAGCCCATGGTTGTCCCTCGCGGTTGACCCGGATACCTGGCTCATGCCCAGCTCCAATTACGCCGAACCAGAATGCCTCCACGAAACGGCACCGCAAGCACCACGTCGCCCGTGCAGCCGCCGCCACTTGCTCCGATTCCTCACGCAGAGCTTTATGTTAGGCATCGCCCCAACAGATCAACCACCAGTGATGCAAATGAAATGCACCAATCGTCGCCGGTCCACACTCGCACCGCGCTTTGGTGAAATGCCGGGGCGGCCCATGGGACGATCCCCGAGCCGGGACCCGGGGCAATCCCGGCAGCGGGCGGTCATTCGAGCGTGGTGTCCCAGCCCAGCAGGCTCAGCGTCACCACCGCGGCCGCCAGGGCCCAGACATAATATGCGAAGTACCGGAACCGGGCCCGGTAAAGAAGATGCAGCACCAGGTAGAGCGCCAGGATTCCCACGGCCGCGGCCACCAGTGTTCCAACCAGCAGGGGCGCGAGGGTCAGGGTCATCGGCTCGCCGCTGCGCCACAGGCCCAGGCCCTCGACGGCCGTGGCCGCGAGGATCGTGGGGAAGGCGATGAAGAAGGAGTATTCCGCGGCCCAGCGCCGCTTCAGGCCGACGAACAGGGCAAAGGCGATCGTCAGCCCCGAGCGTGAGAAGCCCGGCACCAGGGCCAGCGCCTGGGCCAGGCCGATCACCAGCGCGACGTAGAGGGTCAACTGCTTCAGGCCCCGCGGCCGCCGGCCGACGCTATCGGTGAAATAGAGCAGCACGCCGGTGATCGTCAGCGCCGCCGCGACCGCCAGCGGATGCGCGAACGCCTGCTGGAACACGTCCTTCATCGCCAGGCCCACCACGCCGGTGACGAACACGGAGAACAGGCCCAGCAGCGCCAGCCGCAGTTGAAGAAGGCTCCCCCCGCCGGCGAGCCCGCGCCCCCGCCCCGACACGAACGCCGCCACGTCGTCGCGCAGCCCCAGGAGGTAACGCGTCAGGCTCTTGCGGAAGACCACCGCGATCGACAACAGCGTCCCGACGTGCACCAGCAGGTCGAAGAACACCATCTCGGCGCTCTCCGGCCCCGGCAGGGCCGAGCCGCGATGATCGATCAGCCAATGCTGGACCAGCACCAGGTGGCTCGTCGAGCTCACGGGGAAGAACATGAACACGCCCTGGATCACGCCCAGCAATATCGCTTCGAATATCGTCATGGACGCAGATACCCGCTCCAGGGCTCAACCACCACCCTGACCCCATCGGCCAGCGCACCGGCAGACATTACCCCCGCCACTGCCGCCACGCAAAAACGCGACGCGATCCCCCTGCCACGCAAAACGCAAAGCGGGCCCCACCGCTGTCACCACGTGCAAAGGTGGTGCATGGGCCGACGCCGCCCCCACCTCGTGTGCTGCGGGCGTCCATGGTTGATCGCACACAGCAGCCTTCGGCGTGCTGTGTGGCACCCACCGCAGGGCTTCTCAAACAGGGGCTATTGACCTTCGAATGGTCGCTTAACCGGAGGTCGTGGGGTGCCACGGCTTGTCCCGAAGGGCAAGCCGTGCGCTTGCCGATGATCGCACGGCTTGCCGCTTCGCAGTCAAGCCGTGGCAGCCCCGATGCGCCGGATCCCGTGAAGTTGACCCTTCAAAGGTCAATAAGAATCGCCCGCCACCGCCGCCACGTACGCCCCCACGTCCATCTTCTTCTCCAGCCCGCCGCGCGTCATCGAGCGCACCTTGCCGAACACCGGCCGCTCCGGCCAGGGCCGGTCGTGCAGGCCGAACAGCCACGCCACGTTCGTGTAGCTCGCCGGGTCGCGGCCGTCGAGGAAGTAGCGGTTGTTCAGCGCCAGGGCGGTGCGGTAGGCGTGCTCGGGGGTGCGTGTCCAGGCGAGGATCATCTTGCCCCAGTACATCCGCAGGTGGTTGTGCAGGTAGCCGGTGTCGCGCATCTGGGCCATCGCGGCGTTGAACGCCTCGTCGTGCGTGCGCGATTCCTCCATCTCGCGCCGCGTGTACACCCGCTCGCGGCGGTCCCGGCGATGCGTCGCCAGTGATCGCCGCGCCCAGCCGGGCACCGCCGCGGCGTACCTGTCGTAGCCCGGGCACCGCTCGGTGAAGTTCAGCGCCAGCTCGCGGCGGACGATGAGCTGCTCCAGGAACGCCTGCTTCGCCTCGGCGCCCGCGCCTCTGGCGCGCTGGACGCGCAGCGCCACCTCCACGGGCGAGATCTGGCCGAAGTGCAGGTAGGGGCTCAGGCGCGAGACGACGTCCAGCTCGACGCGCCCGCGCTGTCGGCCGTAGCGCGGCAGCTCGCGCCGGACGAACGCCTGCAAGCGCGCGATCGCCCGCGACGTGCCGCCGCGCGCCCACGCCGCCGGGCCGACGCTGCGATCGATCGGCAGCGACGCCAGCACGCCGTCAACGTCGTCCACGTCCACGTCCGACGCCAGTCGCAGCGCCAGCGAGTCGCGCTTGACGCGCGCCGCCGGCAGGTCGACCATGAAGCGTTCGAGCTGGCGATGGATCCGCGGCCGCAGCGTGCGGGCGGCCAGCTCCTGCCTGGTGCTCGCGACATCCACGGGCACGACGGCGTCGGCCTCGACCTGCACGCACGCGACCCCCGCCACGCCCAGCGTCCGCGTCACGTCCCGCCGCCAGCGCCGCTGATGCCGCAGATACCCGCGATCGCAAACGACGACGGACGCCTCCGCCGCCTGTGCGACCTGCACCACCGTGGCCGCGACGTGGCGGGCCTGCGTTCGCCGCACGACCATGAGCAGGCCGCGCTCCGCCAGGGTCTGCCGCGTCTGGGCCAGGCCCTGGAGCATGAACTGGAAGTGGCGCAGGTTGGCGTCGGGGTAATCGTCCACGAGCACGAACAGTACGACGACGGGCAGGCCCAGCTCGTTGCCCTGGGCGATGGCATACTCCAGCGCATGGTTGTGCCGCGCCCGCTGGCTGGCCTGCATCCAGTAGAGGAGGCAGCGGCGATGGGGCGCGAGGGGGCGTGCGTTGAGCGCCTGAACACGGGCCTGCTCGACCATTGGCGGCAGTGTAGCGCTGCAAGGGCGGGCGGGCCTTGCTAGGCTGGGGTTGAGGCCGAGCATGCTCGAGATCACCGACCTGAGCGTGGCCACGGGACGACCGGCGGTCATGCTGATGCGCGACCTGTCGCGGACCATCGAGGCCGGGCAGTACATCACGCTCACCGGGCCCTCCGGGGCGGGCAAGACCACGCTGCTGCGCACCATCGCCGGCCTGATCGATCCGCCCGCCGGGCAGATCCGCCTCGACGGTGCCACCGGCGAGACGATTGGTTGGCCGCGTTTCCGCCGCCAGGTGATGCTCGTGGCGCAGCACCCGGTGCTGCTGGATGCGACGGTCGAACAGAATCTGGCGATGCCCTTCGCCTACCGCAGCGTCGAGCGCCGATTCGACCGCGCCGAAGCCGAGCAGGTGCTTGCGCGGCTTGGCCTGGGCGAGCCGATGGAGCGCGACGCCCGCTCGTTGTCGCAGGGCCAGCAGCAGCGGGTGTGCCTGGCGCGGGCGATGTTGCTGCGGCCGCGGGTGCTGCTGCTGGACGAGCCCGCAGCCGCCCTGGATGAGCAGGCCGCCAACCAGCTCGACGCCGTGCTGCGCCGCTACGTGCATGCCCACGACGCCGCCGTCCTGGCCGCCCGGCACGACGTCGACCGCGCGATGCACAACGCGGACGAGCGTCTGGACCTGACGGCGTACCTGGCCGCGCCGGCGTTGGAGCCTCAGCGATGACGCTCGCCGCATCGGCCTCCGTGATTGAGCTTGGCGCATTCGAGCTGACGCTGGCGGCCGTGCTGGTACTCGTGACGGGGCTGGTCAGTGTGGCGCTGCGCCTGGGCTTGGAGAAGCGTCTGGCCGTCGCCGCGGTGCGCACCGTCGTGCAGTTGCTGCTGATCGGCTACATCCTGCGCTACGTCTTTGCGATGCACAGCCCCTGGCTGCTCGGCGTGGTCGTAGCGGTGATGCTCGCGGTGGCCGCCCACGCCGCCGTGGCGCGCACGCAAGTGCGCGTCCCGGGCATCCTCAGCCTCTCGCTGCTGGCGCTGGCGGGCAGCTCGCTGATCACGACGTGGATCGTCACGCGGCTGATCATCGGCGTCGAGCCGTGGTACCTGCCGCAGTACGTCATCCCGCTGCTGGGCATGATCCTGGGCAACAGCCTCACGGGCGTGTCGCTGGCGCTGGACCAGGTGCTCACGGCCCTGCGCGACCGTCGCGACGAGGTGGAGATGGAGCTGGCGCTGGGCGCGACGCGCTGGGAGGCGGCGCGTCGACCGCTGCGCGAGGCGGTGCGCCGCGGGATGATCCCGACGATCAACGCCATGTCGGTGGTCGGCATCGTCTCGCTGCCGGGCATGATGACCGGCCAGATCCTCGCCGGCGTCGACCCGATGCTGGCTGTGGAATACCAGATCGTGGTCATGTTCATGATTGCCGCGGCAACAGCCCTGGGCTGCATCTTCGCCGCGCTGCTCGTGTACCGCCGGCTGTTCAACGCCAAGCATCAACTCATGGCCGAGCGGATCGAGCGGCGGGGCGGTTGACCGCGTCGGTGCGACAGGGCAGACGCGTCCGTCACGTCGATTGACACGGACAAGCTCCACGCAGGCCGCTTGTCCGTGGCACCCGGCTTACCGCGTCGCCGGTCTGCTCCAGATCTGAGGTGCGCTCCGTCCGATGGGCCGGCGTCGGCCGCCTGGAGGCGGTTGTGGGCTCAGGCCCGGCGGCGCGTCAGCAGCGCCAGCGCGGCCGCGGCCAGCAGCGTCGCGGTGGCCGGCTCGGGCACCGACGACGATGGGCCGTGGATCAGCCGGTGGACAAACGGCGCCACGTCGCCCGTGTCGAACGTCCCGTCCTGATTCACGTCGCCCATCAGCGCCGGCGAGATGCCGTGGATGTCCCGGTAGGCCTCCGGGTCGGTCAGCGCCAGCACAAACGCCGCCACGTCGCCGGCGTCGACGACGCCGTCAAGGTTCATGTCGCCGAGCACCGGCTCGAGCCCCGCCCAGGCCGGGTTCACGTCGAGGACCATCCGGCCCCAGGCGTCGGACTCGTCCCAGCCGGCGAACTCGAAGTGCGCCTGGCGGAACATTCCCGGCGCGTCGCCGAGCGGCGTCCCGATCGGGTCGCCCGGCCAGATGATGTCCAGGTCGCCCAGCAGCTCGATCACGGCCTCGGCGTAGCCGGAGGTGAGGATGTTCATCCCGATCAGCCCGTCGAGGTCGATCAGGTCCTCGCCGATGTCGTGCAGGGCCACGTACAGGCCCTCCACCGCCAGGCCCGGCCCCTCGTCCGTGGGCATGACCAGCCGATCGAGGCGCACCAGCGGGGCGGTGATCATCTCGTCGCTGATGCCGCCGAGGGTGATGTGGTCCTCGGCATCCTCGACGGGGTCGATGCCGATGGCGATGGCGGTGTCGTAGGAGAGGATCGAGAGCTGGGCGCCGGTGTCCAGGAGCAGGCGTCGGCTGGTCTGCTGGCCGTCGCGCTCCAGGAGGACGTTGTCGACGAAGGGCATGGGGGCGAAGTCGGGCGTCGGGTCGCCGGGCTCGAGCGGCTCGCTGTGCGGGGGCAGCCACATGTCCAGCGGCACGTGGAAGCGGTGCTCGGCGGGGCCGGGCGCGGGGCTGGCGTCGGGCTCGGCGGGCAGGGGCGAGATCGTCACGTCGATGTAGGGGATGCCCTCGTAGAACGTGCCCGGGTCGATCAGGCGCGTCAGGTCCAGCGTCGTGCGCTGGTCGATCATCGCGACCATGCCGATGACGGCCGGGAGCCCGGCGATGGACAGGTCATGCTTGCCCAGAGCGCGGATGCCCGGGACGGTGTGGCCCAGGCCGGCCTCGCCGAGGCCCACGGCGTGCAGGTCGTAAGGCTCGTGCAGGTCCAGCTCGACGTAGCCGCCGACGCCCAGCTCGCGGTACTGGACCACGCTGTCGTCGCCGCGGCGCTCGCGGCGGAACATGTCGGGGTTGATCATCGGCCCGCCGGCGAGCCAGCCGTCAAAGTCCAGGTAGGCCATCTCGATCAGCAGGACGCCGTTGGCCCCGGTGTCGAGCAGCCCCGGCGAAGGCCATTGTGGCCCGGCGACCTCGCCGGTCAGCGGGTCGATCATCTCGAACATGACCCGGGGCTGATCGATGGCGATGCTGTCGCCCTGGCCGAGGCGGATCACCGGCGACGCCGCGGCGGACGCCGCCGCCCAAGCCACCGCGCACGCGACGGCGGCGATGCCCACCGCCCAGGCCCGCGGCGAGGATGCCCGACGGCCCCGGCCGGCTGGTGCTGCTGCAAGCATGACGCGCTTCCCTGCCCCCTGACACAAATTCCCCCGCCTGCCACACCCCAAGTCTACCCGCGCCAGGCGTTGCCTCCAAGGAATTATGATGGCGGCCCCCGCGAGCCGCCCATGGACCACCCGTTTCCCTTCGACCCGACGTACGGCTACGACCTCGACGCGCTGCTGGCGGTGGGCGGCCCGGAGCCGCCGGCC
>SLDI01000600.1:0-2765 GCA_007125385.1 Phycisphaeraceae bacterium
CTGCATCGAAGCGTCTGTGCAGCAGGTGCATGAGCAAAGCCACGGCATCTATGGCAGCCGCAAGATCGCCGTATCCGTTTCACGAACCACGTAGGGCGTGAGCACAGCGTGGCGTTCGAGCGCCTGATTCATTCAGTCGGGTTTTGCCAACGGTCGGGCAGGAATTGGTCGAGTTGGCTTGTGGGCGTGGCTGGCAGGCGGCGGAAGACGTCGGTCAGGTAACGCCACGGTTCCAACTCATGGCGATGGGCGCTGGCGATCAGGCTGAACATCGTCGCGGCGGCGCGACCCCCAGCTTCGCTTCCTGTGAACAGCCAGTTACGGCGGCCAATCGCGATGCCTCGAAGGCTTCGCTCACAACGGTTGTTGTCCACCGCGAGATTGCCATCGTTCAGGTAGCGTTTCAGTGACTCGGACTGGTTCAACGTGTAGCCGATGGCTTCACCCAAGCCGCTCTTGGGCAGCACCTGGCTCTGCTGATCCTCGCACCAGCTCAGCAGCGACTCGACGATAGGCTCACTTTTCTCCTGGCGCAGCGCCGCGCGTTCATGCGCTTCCAGTTCCTTCGCCTCGCGCTCCACCTCGTACAACCGTTGGATCTGTCCCAGCGCATGGTGGCATGGACCTGGGAATTGCACCCGCACGTCATAGTACTTGCGACGCGCGTGCGCCCAACATCCAGCGTGGATCATCTGCCACGGCCCGTTGGGATCGAACAGGTCGTTGTAGCCCGCATAACCATCGCATTGAAGATAGCCGTGGTAGTTGGGCTCGCCATCATCGCGCGTGAACCAGCCGTTCGGCCCAGCGCGGCTGCGGCCGGTCTGGTAGTCGTACAACGTGTAAGGATGGTCATCATCACCCACATAGCTGTAGAAGTAGCACTGCTTGGCCTTCTTGCCGCGCCCCTTGCCGGGGGCCTGCTGCTTCACCGGCGTCTCGTCCGCCTGGATCACATGCGATTGCAGCACCCGCTCTTTCATCAGCCGCAGCAGTGGCGTGCACAGCGCATCGAGATCCTGCGCCCATCGGCACATGCTCGAACGGGGAATGTTCACGCCGTTGCGCTTGAGCATGCCCTCCAGCCGATGCAGCGGCGTGTGATCGGCGAACTTGCTGACCATGATCTGCGCCAGCAGGCTCGGTCCCGCCATGCAGCGCGGCAGGCCTTCCTCGGGCTTCGGGGCCGTGACGACGTTGGGTTGGTCGGCGGGTGGCTCCACCTGCTGCTCCTTGCGGGCGTAGGTGTATCGCACGTGGCGAATCACATACACCTTGCCCGGCTCGTGCTCCAGTTGCTCGCTGACCTCTTGGCCGATCCGCGTCATGCCCGCCTTTTCTTCCTCGGGCAGGTCATGGACACGCTCCACGCGCGGTAGATCATCGGGAATCGGCGCCCGCTTGCCACGCCCCCGGAAGTGGAAGCGTGTGTTCTGGCGCTCGTAGATGATTCGTTCGGTCGGGGCCGTGGCGGAAGTATCGCCTTCCGTCGATCCGCCGCCATCTGATTCGGCAGCAGCCAGATGCGCGAACAGACCGTGCTCATCCACATGGACCATGCGCTCGGACTTGCTGCCGAACAGCTGGCGCTTCAGCCATGCCACCTGGCCCTGCAGGTCCGTCACCGTGCCCGTCAACTGCTCCACGGTCACCATCAGCTCGTCGATGATCTGCTGCGCCTGATCGAGATGGGTCGGCTGCGGCCTGCTCATGATCGACGTCGCCTACGATAAATGCATCGGCAACGATTGCAAGCCCACCGCAACATTCTTTTGCTCATCATGATCCGCGCGATGCCGCACGCCGCCAGCGCTTGCGCCGACGCACCGAGTTCAGGTCGATTCCTTCCAGGATCAAACGCAGCTCGCTCACATCAAATGACGCCACTGACTGACCCGGCGCGAGCTGCGGCCACTGGAAGCGGCCCTGCTCCAAACGCTTGTACCAGATCGCCAGGCCGTCACGGTCGAAGTACATGATCTTCAGCTTGTCGCCACGCCGGTTGCGGAAGACGAACCACGCCCCGCTGAGCGCGCCCTGGTCCGCCGCCATGCCGCAGCGTTCGATCAGGCCCAGCAGGCCATCGAACGACTTGCGCATGTCGCACGCACCGGCGTATAGATAGATCGGCGACTGGTCCTGCACGTTCAACATGGACCCGCCTCGTCCCGCTCGGCCCTCAGCAGGTGAACCAGCTCAACGAGATGCACTGAAGAACAACGCAGCGTCACGCCACCGCCGAAGCGAACCTCCACCGCATCGCTCGCCGCGGTTTGCCGGGGTTCAAGGCGAACGAACTTCTCGACATCGTTCGACTGCAATGGAGGGGTGCGGTGCAGGTGACGACGCCAGGCAAAAAAGCTCGCCTCGCCCACACCACGCTCGGCGCAGAAGCGCTTGACTGTCAGGCCACTGGTCCGTTGCTGCTCGATCAAAGCCTGCCACTGCGACGCATCGCGTCGCTGACGTCGCCGTTTTGGGGCCGATCCCTGTGCGACGGTCTCTGACGTCCGATTCGGGTGTTCATGCATGCTCCCAGCATCACGACCAAAACAGCGGCGGGGAAGACGGGTTTTATGAGACGGTTACGATTGGATGACCCGCCTCCGCCGAACCCCCGGCCCGGTGCAGCCCACACGGTGGATTAGGGCAAGCCTGATTGGGGTGCCGGGCGTTGGATCCGGGGGTGCGCTAATCGTCCACAATCAGATGTTCGGATGGGATCACGCGGAAGACTTCCTCGACGGAGGTGTGGCCGCGAGCGA
>SLDI01000285.1:0-10623 GCA_007125385.1 Phycisphaeraceae bacterium
CCGCGGCCGCCGCCACCACCGCCGCCGCGGTAGCCGCCGCCACCACCACCGCCGCCGCCACGGTTCTCGCGCGGGCGAGCCTCGTTGACGTTGAGCGTGCGCCCTTCGACCTCCTGGCCGTTGAGCGCCTCGATGGCGGCCTTGGCCTCTTCGTCGTTGGGCATGGTGACGAACGCGAAGCCGCGCGGCCGACCGGTGTCACGGTCCGTGATCACCGCGACCTCGTCGACGGCCCCGTAGTTTGTAAACAGAGCCTCAAGAGACTCTTCCGTCATCCCGAAGGACATGTTGCCCACATAGATCTTCATCGCGAAACTCCAAACTGCGTGACCGTCCAGAGCTTCGCGTCGGACTTGTTCTTACACACGAGCGGAAACCTGCGGCGCGTCACGAAACCAAAAACTGCCGGGCACCACGCCCGGCGACCAAATGCGACGCAGCGGCCAAGGTCGATGCGCGCGAAACCGTCGGCCCACACGGCCGACGCCGTGAGTATAGCTATCTGGCCCGGCGATACAAGAAAAATCTTCGCCACCTCCACAAATCTTTGGTCGCCGGCCTCCACCGCCGCCCGCAGCCGCCCCCGGGGCCAACCCGGTGCATTCCCCGCCCATCACCTAAACTGCCCCCATGGCGGATCTGCCCATCACGCTCCAGCCCGAGGCCTGGCGCTGCCTGGTCGTCGGCGGCGGCCCCGTCGCCACCCGCCGCGCCCGCTGGCTGGCCCAGGGCGGGGCCCACGTCGTCGTCGTCGCCCCCGACGTCGCCGACGAGCTGGCCTCGCTCGCCCACGAGCTGCACCGCCGGGCCTACCGCAGCGACGACCTGGCGGGCGTGCGGCTGGTCGTCGCCGCGACGGACGACCCGGCGGTCAACGACGCCGTGACCCGCGACGCGGCCCAGCGGGGCATCCTCTGCAACCGGCCTGACGCCCCCGAGAAGGGCGATTTCACCGTCCCCGCGCTGGGTCGGGCCGGCCCCGTGAGCGTCGCCGTGGCCACCGGCGCCGCCTCGCCCGCCGCCGCCGGGGCGATCCGCGACGAGCTGCTGGCCCGGCTGGACCCGGCCTGGCCCCGGCTGCTCGAGATCGCCCGCCCCTACCGCCAGGCCCTGCTCGCACGCGGTGGACGCGACGACCGGCTCAGGCGGCTGACGGACGCCACCGCGATGGATATCCTTAAGGCTCGCGGGGAACAGGCCCTTAGAGACCACCTGGACAGCGTCACCCGCGAACCCGACGGGTAACGCCGCGTGCAAGCGTGGCGCATCGGCGGGCCGGCCACCGCCCGGCGTCCGCCACACCCACGACACCGCTCATGCTCACCACCGCCGTGCTCATCCTGCTCACGCTGCTGGCGCTGGCCGCCTGGGCGCTGTCGCTGCGCAGCCTGGTTCCGGCCGCCGCCCCCCCCGCCGGCGCCGCCACTGCGTCACAGGCCTTGCCCACCGCGCAGGCCCTGGTGCTGGCGATCACCCTCGGCGCGGCGGCTCTGTTCCTCTACCGCTGGCTGGCCGAGCACGGCTCGTGGCAGCCGGTCAGCGCCCACGTCGACGGGCTGCTGCTGATCGCAACGCTCATCGGCGTCCTGGTGCTCTACGTGCAGGCCCGGCCGGGGGTCACGGGCTTCGCCGCCTTCGCCCTGCCGGTGCTGGCGCTGATGCTGGCCTGGGCGATCTGCGCGGCCCAGTTCACCTACCGCCCGTTCAACCTCAGCACGCTGCACCCACTCTGGCAGGTGCTGCATCTGGCGGCCGTCTACACCGGCACCGCGCTCGCCGCCGTCGCCGCCATGGCCGGGGCGATGTACCTCTACCTTCAGCGTCGGCTCAAGCGCAAGCATCCGCCCGCGGCGCCGCTCGCGAGCCTGGAGGCTGTCGAGACGCTGATCGTGCGCACGGCCACGCTGGGCTTCGCCCTGCTGACACTGGGCCTCGTCGCCGGGGCGGTCATCCTCGCCGACGAGCCGGCGGACCTGGCCTCGCCCGCCTACGCCGTCAAGCTCACGCTCGCCGGCCTGGCGTGGCTGGCCTACGCCCTGGTCATGAACGTCCGCCACACCTCCAGCTTCCGCGGCTCCCGCGCCGCCTGGCTGGCGATCGCCGGGCTGGTCCTGCTGCTGGCCATCTACGCCCTCGTCACCGCCGCGGGGGCGGGGGGCAGCCACGATGACCCGATGGTCACGAAGGAGGCACGAAGGGGTGCGTGGGTGGACGCGATTTGGATCAGGGATGCTCATACCAGGGGCCATCTGAAAACCGCAGCAGTGGGGGTGCCACGGCTTGTCCCGAAGGGCAAGCCGTGCGTCGGTCATGCATCGCACGGCTTGCCGCTTCGCGGTCAAGCCGTGGCACACAAATCCGAAATTCGAAATCCGAAATCCGAAATCGTCCCCCCGGAGGTGCTCTGATGCGCATCTCCATGCTGGGCTTGAACCACCGCACCGCGGACGTCGAGCTGCGCGAGGCCTTGGCCCCCGCGCCCGAGGACGTGCCCGCGTTCTACCGGTTCCTGCGCCAGCGCCACGCCGACTGCGAGGCGGTGCTCCTGAGCACGTGCAACCGGTTGGAGCTGTACGTCGCCCGCCCCGCGGGCCAGGGGCCCGACATGGCCGGGCTGGCGCAGCTTCTCGTCGACCATGCCCGCGCCACGCGTGGCGGCGAGGTGCCGCCGCTGGAGCCGGCGTCGACGATCGATCGCGAGCAGGAGTCGGCGGTGACGCACCTGTTCCGCGTCGGCGCCGGGCTGGAGTCGATGGTGCTGGGCGAGGCGCAGATCCTGGGGCAGGTCAAGCGGGCCTACGCCGCGGCCTGCGACGCGTCGGCGGTGGGCCCGGTGCTGCACAGGCTCTTTCAACAGGCGATCGCCGCCGGCAAGCACGCCCGCGCCGCCACGGGCATCGACACCGGCCGCGTGTCCGTCGGGTCGGTGGCGGTCGATTTCGCGAGGCAGGTTTTCGAGGACTTCGCCGACAAGACCGTCGTCTGCCTGGGCGCCGGCGAGATCGCCAAGCTGACGCTGCGCCACCTGGCCGGTCTCGCCCCGGCGCGGCTGCTGCTGGCCAACCGCACGCAGGCGCGGGCCGAGGCTCTGGCGCGGCAACTGCCCCCGGGCGCGCAGCCGGTGGTCCGGGCGTGGCAGGACGTGGACGAGCTGCTGGCCGAGGCGGACGTGGTCATCAGCTCCACGGGCGCCCGCGAGCCGGTGCTGACGCTGGCACGTTGTCGCGAGGCGGTGCGTCGGCGGCGGCGTCGGCCGGTGGTGATCGTCGACATCGCCCTGCCGCGGGACGTCGAGCCGGCGGTCGGGTCGCTGGCCAACGTCTACCTGTACAACATCGACGACCTGAACGAGGTGGTGGCGGGCAACATGAGCCAGCGTCGCGAGCAGGTCGAGCGGTGCCAGGCCCACCTGGCCGAGGCCGTCGCCCAGACCATGCGGCAGATCCAGCACCAGGAGCTGGGCCAGCTCATCCGCCGGCTGCGTCAGGAACTGCACGCCATCGGCGCGGCCGAGGCCAGGCGTACGGCCAACAAGCTCGCCCCGGCCCCCTCTGCCACGCCTGCGGTCGGCGGGGGCGGAGGCGGCGGCGGTGGTGGGGGTGCCGGGGCGGAGCTTGACGAGCGACTGATCGCCGAGCTGCTTGACCAGCACACGCAGCGGCTGATCAACAAGTTCCTGCACCTGCCGCTGAGCCAGATCGAGTCGGCGGACTCGGCCGCGTCCCTGGGCTTCTACGCCGCGGCGCTGCGCAAGCTGTTCGATCTGGAGCGGCGCGAGCAGGGCCCCGGGGCGGAGCAGGAACCACCGATGCACACTGATGCACACGGATGAAAGGCAGGGGGGAGGATAAGGAACGCAGGAAGGGAGGAAGCCAGGAAGGAAAAGATGTTGTCAGTCGGTTCGATCCTCTTGGATCTCCGCTCAACCTCCTGAGTGCTTCGCCTTGACGTTATCGGTGTGCATCCGTGTGCATCGGTGGTTCCAACTCCGCTCCCGGCCCTGAGCATCGCCCTGGGTTTATTCTGCTCCAAGCGCCGTTTCCTCATGATGTTATGAACGTTCCGCGGCCCTCGGCACCGCTGGCTACCTTTGCCCGGGCGCCGGTGACCGGCTAGGATGGTCCCTTGGCTTTAAGCAAGAACCCGGAGTTTTCCACCCCCATGAGCACCGACACCGAGACGCAGAGCCCCCAGACCGGCCCCGGCCCGGCTATCACCGAGGCCGACCCCGACGTCTGGCGCATGATCGGCGCCGAGCAGCAGCGGCAGGAGTCCACCCTCGAGCTGATCGCCTCCGAGAACCACACCAGCCCGGCCGTCATGGCCGCGATGGGCACCGTCCTGACCAACAAGTACGCCGAGGGTTACCCCGGGGCGCGGTACTACGGCGGGTGCAAGTTCCACGACGAGATCGAGAAGATCGCCATCGACCGCGCCAAGCAGCTCTTCGGCTGCGCCCACGCCAACGTCCAGCCTCACTCGGGCGCCAACGCCAACGTCGCGGCCTTCATGGCCCTGCTCAAGCCCGGCGAAACGCTGCTGAGCCTGCCCATCGCCTCGGGCGGCCACCTCTCCCACGGGCTGAAGGTAAACTTCTCCGGCCACTTCTACAACGTCGTGGACTACAGTCTCGACGAGAAGACCGAGACCATCGACTACGACCACGTCCGCGAGCAGGCGCTCAAGCACAAGCCCAAGGTGATCATCTGCGGCTACTCGGCCTATCCGCGGCAGATCGACTTCGCCCGCTTCCGCGCCATCGCCGACGAGGTGGGCGCCTACCTGCTCGCCGACGTCGCCCACATCGCTGGGCTGATCGTCGCGGGCGTGCACCCCTCGCCGTTCCCGCACGCCCACGTGGTCACGACGACAACGCACAAGACGCTGCGCGGGCCGCGCGGCGGGCTGATCCTGACGGACGACGCGGAGCTGGCCAAGCTCGTCGACCGCCGGGTGTTCCCCGGAAGCCAGGGCGGCCCGCTGATGCACGTGATCGCCGCCAAGGCGGTGGCGTTCGGCGAGGCGCTGAAGCCCGAGTTCAAGGACTACGCCCGGCAGGTCGTCGCCAACGCCGGGGCACTGGCCGAGGCGCTGACGGAGAAGGGCTACCGCCTGGTCAGCGGCGGGACGGACAACCACCTGATGCTGGTGGACCTGCGGCCGCGCGACGCGGAGCTGACGGGGGCTGATGCGGAGAAGTGGCTCGAAGCCGCGGGCATCATCGCCAACAAGAACGGGATTCCGAACGATCCGCGTCCGCCGAAGGTCACATCGGGCCTGCGGTTGGGCACGCCGGCGCTGACGACGCGCGGGCTGAAGGAGGCGGAGATGGTCCGCGTGGCCGAGTGGATCGACCGCGTGCTCGCGGCCGGGGGGGATGAGAAGGTCACGGACGAGGTGCGTGGCGAGATCGTGGACTTCTGCAAGCAGTACCCGATGCCGCATTGACGGGGGCGTTCTCGCAGAGGACGCGGAGAGCGCCAAGGGTTCCGGGTGCCACGGCTTGACCCGAAGGGCAAGCCGTGCGACGCGCCGTGGACGCTTGCAGGCGCCACCGGTGGCGGCGGCGGTACAATCGCCCGGCATCGAGGGGTCACGTTCACCGCCGGGAGGCCGGGTCATGTCGAAGTTGGCGCGCAGCGGGCTGATTCTGATCGTCGTGGCGATCGTCCTGGGGGGCATCTCCGGCGGAATATTCGCGTACGGGATATGGAAGTTTGCCAGCGACGAGATGGTCGCGCGCGAACTGGTGCCCGGGACCCTAATGCTGCCGCTGGAGGAAACCGGTCATTACGCGGTTTACCACGAGTACCGCTCAACTGTTGACGGCCGAACGATTACGAACTCAAACTCCGCACCAAACCTCGACATGACGTTGCGCGAAGCCACCCAAGGATTGCAAGTGCCACTGCGGCAGACCCACGGCAACTACAGCTATGAAAGGCCGTCCGGCGCTGGCACCTCCTTGGCAAGCTTTGAGATCGACCAGCCCGGCGACTACGTGCTGGAGGTGACATCCAGCGGCGCGGGCGAGTACGTCATCGCCATCGGCCAGCCACGCCTGGGCCTGTTCCTGACGGGCATGGCGAGCCTGTTCTGCGGCGGCGGGCTCGCGGGCATCATGCTGCTCGTGGGCATCGTCCTGCTCGCCGTGGGCCTGGCCCAGGGCAAGCGGACGACGTGATGGGGGTGCCACTGGCGGCTTGTCCGCCAGTGGCCGGGCGCACCGAAGCCCATCGACGCTGAAGATCGCCTTCACGCCGCATGATCAAACCGCCCACACCGCACGCGGCGCCGAGGCACTGGCGGACAAGCCGCCAGTGGCACCCAAGCCACCGCATCGTACGCCTGCTACAAATCTGAGCTACACCCTGACGGCCCGCGTTCTGCGGATCCCCGATCCCCGAACCCCGAACCCGCGTATAATTGCACTGGCGTGGACGCGGCGGCCGCGGGCGCTCTTGCGAGCGCTCGAGGAAAGTCCGAACACGGCAGGACACGGTGATGGGTAACGCCCATCCGCGTCGGTCGCTCGGCCGACGTGAGGGAAAGTGCCACAGAGAACAGACCGCCGATGGCCGGGTCCGCCCGGCACAGGCAAGGGTGAAAAGGTGCGGTAAGAGCGCACCGCCGCGCTGGTGACAGGGCGGGCATGGCAAACCCCACCGCGTGCAAGACCAAGCAGCGACATCCCCGCCCCGCCACGCGGGGCAGGGCCAGTTGGTCCGGCTGGTGTCCCAGGACAGTGTCGCGGGTAGGTCGCATGAGTCCGTCGGCAACGGCGGACCAAGATGAATGGCCGCCCCTTCCGCTAGGAAGGAACAGAATTCGGCTTACGGTCCACGCCAGCAAAAAAAGCTCCCGAGCCGAGCGGCTCGGGAGCTTTTTTAATGCAGAATGCAGAATGCAGAATGCAGAATGCAGAATGCAGAAAGGGGATGGGGCAAGCGATGCGCGATCGATATACGCACTGTTAACGCCCGTCCTGAGCGAGTCCGCGAGCGAAGGGCGGGATTTCCGGGGAGGGGCGATCCGTGCGCACAAGGCGGCAGGTCGCTTTGCAGAAATCCCGCCCTTCGCTTCGCTCAGGACGGGCGTTAACAAACCGCTTGTCCTTGTGCATCGGGCATCGATTACCCCCTTCCGCATTCCGCATTCTGCATTCTGCATTCTGCATTCCGCATTCTGCATTCTGCATTCTGCATTTTCCATCCTGCATTCACCACTGCACCACCGCGTGATAGCTCCCGTCGTGGTACGCCGGCCCCGCGCCGCCGGGCAGGATCTGCCGCTCGGCGATCAGTCGGCCGCCGTGGTGCTGCAACACGTGGCGGGCCTGGTCGTGGTTCTCCTCCGGCTCGATCGAGCAGGTGGCGTAGAGCAGATGCCCGCCGGCCTTCAAACTCGGCAGCGCGGCGGCGATGATCTGCCGCTGAAGCGCCACGACATCCGCGAGCGACTTGTCGTTGAAGCGGTACCGCGCCTCCGGCCGCCGCGCCAGCACGCCCGTGTTCGAGCAGGGCACGTCCAGCAGCAGCAGATCGACCGGCGCCGGCGGACGCTGGCCCGGCTCGAGCACGTCAATGGGCAAGCGCCGGGCGAGCGCGTGCAGCTCCGCCCGGCGGGCGGCGTCGGGGTCGGTGGCGTAGACGGCCGCCTCGGGATGCTCGGCCAGGAGCTGGCGCGTCTTCGTGCCCCGGCCGGCGCAGTAGTCGAGGATGGTGCGCGCGGGCAGGTCGCGGGCCGCGGCGACCGACGCCGTCGAAGCAGGGTCCTGCACGCGGCGCAGCGGCTGCGCGGCGAGGAAGCGCGTGAGGCTGGCGTGGTCCGCCTGCCAGCAGAGGTGCGTGATTTCCGATCGCTGATCTCTGATGGCTGGTTGATCGGCTGCGTCGGCCGGGTCGAAGCCCGGCTCGACGGCGACGAAGGTGGACGGCGTGCGGATCGACTGCCGCGCGATCGCGCTGACCGCGTCGGCGTCGTGATGCGCCAGCCAGCGGCGGATGAGGCGGGCCGGGTGGCTGGTGGCAATGGCCAGGTGCTTGTCCAGGCGCTCGGCCGGGTCGGGCAGCAGCGGCTGGGCCAGGCGCAGCACGCCGGCGTCCAGCGGGAGCACGTCGCCCGCCAGGTGCCAATCGCTGTCCGGCTCGCGGCGGGCGGGCAGCTCCGCGACGCGGCGGAGCACGGCGTTGGCCAGCCCCGCGGCCCTGGGCCGAACCATCGCCCGGGCGAGCTCGGCGGCGTCGTTGACCACCGCGTAGGCGGGCAGGCGATCCATGAACAGCAGTTGAGCCCCGCCGGTGAGCAGCACCGCCCGCAGCGCGGGCTCGATGCGGGCGAGGCCGGGCTTGACCAGCGGCGCCAGCAGGTGCTCGAGCGTCAGCCAGCGCTGGAGCACCGTGCGATGGATGGCGGTGGCCAGCGCCGCGTCGGCGGGGTCGAGCGCAGCCGTGTCCAGGTGCGACGGCGGCAGGTTGGGGAAGCGCGCCGCGACACGGGCGATGGCCTCGGCGACGGCGCGGCGGGCGGGGTTGACGGCGGGCATGGCAAGAGCGTAGCGGCAGCGCTGTGGCCGCGACTCGAGTCCGTCGGCGGCCCCGCGCCCGTGCAGCTTCGTTGACGGGTCGGTGTTATTGACCATTGAAGGGTTGACCTTACCCCGAGGGGACGTACTCAGGGTGCCACGGCTTGACCGCGAAGCGGCAAGCCGTGCGATCGTCGGCAAGTGCACGGCTTGCCCTTCGGGACAAGCCGTGGCACCCCACGCCGTGAACGTCACGCCTGGCGGCGCTGAGTGGCACCCCACGCCGTGGGGTTGATGCAACCATTGGAGGATCAATGGTCGTCGCCCGGCGGCGCGCCCCCGCGTCGCCTGGATGGCGACGGCCAACGGCGAGGTTCAACATTCGTGTTGGCCGCGCGTCCCCGGTCGCCGTAGTATCGCGTGCATGAGAGGAGGTCGCGTCATGTCCACATCGGTCCCCGCCGCCGACCGCAAGCTGCGCATCGCCATGCTCGCTCCGATCGCCTGGCCGGTGCCGCCCACTGGTTATGGCCCGTGGGAGCAGGTCGTCTACAACCTCACGGAGGCGCTGGTTGCCCGCGGCCACGAGGTGACGCTCTTCGCCGCTGCGGGCTCGCGCACGTCCGCGAGGCTGGTCGAGACGGTCGAGCACGCTTTTTCGCTCTGGCCGGAGCCGGAGAAGAACCAGCCGCGCCACTTCGACACCGCGTCGGGATTGCTGCTGGGCCCGCCGGACTTCCGCGCGCTGGAGCAGCGCCACATCGCCACGTGCATGGAGGCCGCCGCCGACGGGGCGTTCGACGTCGTCCACTCGCACCTGCACGTTCACGCGCTGGTCTTCTCGCGACTGATCCCCTGCCCGATGGTCAGCTCGCTGCACGGCGCCGCGTGGGTCAAGTCCGCCCACGCGGTGTTCGACCGCTACCGCGATCAGCCCTTCGTCTCGCTCTCGAATGCCGAGCGCACGCTCAAGCCCGATCTGAACTACATCGCCACGGTCTACAACGGCGTGCAGCTTGAGCACTTCACGTTGCAGCAGGACAAGGAGGACTACCTGCTGTTCGCCGGTCGGCTGGCGCCGGAGAAGGGCGCGGCCGAGGCGGTCGCCATCGCCCAGGGCGCCGGCCGGCCGCTGCGCCTCGCGGGCATGATCGAGCCGCAGCATCAGGCGTACTTTGAGCAGCGCGTCGAGCCGTACATCGATGGCGAGCAGATCCGCTACCTGGGGCTGCTGTCGCAGCGTGACCTGGCGGTGCAGTACCAGCACGCCGCGGCGGTGCTGTTTCCCATCTCCTGGTGCGAGCCGTGCTCGATGGTGGGCATCGAGGCCCAGGCGTGCGGCACGCCGATCATCGGCACGCGCTTCGGCTACCTGCCGGAGCTGATCCGCAACGGCGAGACGGGCTATCTCGTGGACACGGTGGGCCAGGCGATCGACGCGGTGGCGCGCCTGGAGGCGATCGACCCGGCCGCGTGCCGCCGCAACGTCGCCGAGCGCTTCAGCCCCGAGACGATGGCGTGCGGCTACGAGCAGGCGTTCTCGAGCCTCATGGAGCAGCCGGCCGTCGGGTGATCGCATGCAGACGGTCTACCGCCCGTCCTGAGCGAGGCGAAGGGCAAGGACCGCCCCGCGCACGGTGCGTGCGCAGATCGGCCCGGTACCCGGACATCCCGCCTTTCGCTCCCGCCGCCCCGGCCCCCTGCCGTGGTGCCGCCGTCACGGCCCTGCTAAAGTATTTGCCAGGCAGCTTATGAGCCTGTATGAACTGCGCTGTCCATCCTGCGGCCGCACACGCGCGAGCTCTTTCGTCCGGGTCGGGGCCATGGTGGCCTGCGAGGCCTGCGGGCACCGCTATCGCATCGCCGAGGCCCACGTCCGCCGGCGCGGCGCCGCGCCCGAGCCGCAGCCGGCCCAGCGCAGCGATGCCCTGAAGGTCGGCGACGGCGGGGAGTCGGACGCCCGTCAGCGTCTCGACGCCGAGGGCAACGTGATCGGGCTCTCCGGGCTGTCGGAGATGATGCGTCGGGAGGCGGCCTCCTCCGGTCCCACGGCCGCCGGGCCCGCCCCCCCGCGGCGTCGGCGGACGCCGCCGCCGCCG
>SLDI01000431.1:0-10594 GCA_007125385.1 Phycisphaeraceae bacterium
CGTGTTGCAGACGTGTCGGCAGCAGCAGCGGTCGGCCTACACGTTCATCGCCGACGCGGTGAGGGCGCACTTCATGGGTCGGACCTCTCCCTTGCTGCTCTGATCGGTGTGAACGCTTACCAAATCAGGACATGGGCTTTGTCATGAAGCGGGACATGGACCTCGTCCGAAAAATACTACTCGCCATCGAGGCGTCGCCCACTGGTTGGGCACCGCGGAATCCGTCGATCGAAGGCTATAACGAGTGGCAGATCGGCTACCACACGGTGCTGCTCGTCGAGTCTGGTCTGGTCGAAGGCGAGAACGTTACTGGTGCGGGTGATCAGAGCCCGGTAGCGATCGCGACGCGGCTAACCTGGGCCGGTCATGATTTTCTCGACGCTGCGCGGGAGCCGAATCGGTGGGAGCAGGCCCGCCAAGCCATCGCCAAGATCGGCGGTGCGTCGATCCAAGTATGGATTGGGGTTCTCACGAAGATCATGACCAACAATCTTGGCCTCGATTGAAATCCACCTTGCGGCTGCAGTTGGCATCACGATGGCACCGGTGACATGAACACGCTTGAAACAAAAGATTGTCGACCCCTACAATCTTCTACGTCTTTAGGGGACTATGCCAACGGTTCGCACAGTTCACTTCATGCTCGTGCGAGGGCGGCGCACCGAATTGTCTTTCCATCAGCCGGCTTAAGGAGCATGCCATGGCACAGGTGGAAGATACGAACATCGATCTCGAAGCAGGAGGCAGGCTCACGATCCGTTCCGCCCAGCCTGATGACCTTGAGGCGGTGCTGGCCTTCGACCTGGAGCCGCCGGATCCCGACGACCTGTCGTCGCCCGACGTTGTACCGGAACAGCATCGGCGAGCGACGCGACTGCACAAGATCGAGTGGTACCAGCGGGAACCTGGCTTCCTGTACCTCCTCGCGTTGGCAGATGGGAACGTCGTGGGTGAGCTCAGTTTCTTCTGCCGCATGGAGCCGCTGCACCGTCATCGCGGCTCCTTCGACATGTTCGTCCTGCCCGCCTGGCGGCGTCGTGGCATCGGGCGTGCCCTGCTGGCTACGCTTCTCGCGTGGGCACGCAAGGAACCGTCGGTCGAGATCGTTGGGCTCCGGGTGATCGAGGCCGACGCAGTGGCAGTCGGGCTCTATCGCTCGTTCGGGTTCGCCGAAGAAGGCCGGCTACGTCGCGGGGTTAAGCTCCCGTCCGGCGAATATTGCGACGATCTGCATATGAGCTTGCACCTGGATAAGTAGCCACGTACACCGCCAGGCGTCTTTGGGCTCGGTCGCCGTGCAGGATCGCCTCCATGATATCCGGTGCGAGCGACGTTAACGGCAGCAGCCGGCCGGCTGGTATGCAGGCCAGTGGATGAAAATCCCGGTGCCACGGGGCCGTTGGCGGCGAAAGCCGGTTTAAGTGGGGCTTATGTGCGGGCCGATGTGAGGGGATCGTGCGGGAGTCGTGGCACTGCGATGGCACTGGTGACATGGCACGAGGATATGTAACGGGAAGGTCGGGGCCCTGTACCCACCCTCTCCATCAGATGACTCTGATGGTCCAGTTCTTTGACCTGATGCCGAACCTTTCTCGCCGCTCGCGCAACATATGAGTGTGAGCCGAACACCCAGCGGAGCAGCCATGGCCGAGATGAGCGATGCCCAACTCGTGCAGCGGATCCGGGCCGGCCAGACGCCGTGGTTCCGCGAGTTGGTTGATCGCTACCAGGCAGCGGTGTTCGCCGTGGCTGTCAGCCGCCTGGGCCGACGGGAGGATGCGCTGGACGTCACCCAGGAGGCACTGCTGCAGGCCTACCGCGGGCTGGATCAGCTGCATGAGCCAGACAAGCTCGGCCCCTGGCTGTGCGGCATCGCCCGCCGACTGGCCGTGGCGCATCATCGGCGGGCGGCGGTCGATCGCGCGGCCCGACAAAAGCGTGAGACTGAGCACACGATGTCCGACGCCGGCCTCCCCGACCCCCTGGAAGCCATGAACCGCGCGGAGCTGCGCCTGGCGATCCGGCGGGCGGTGCTGAAGCTGCCGCCGGATCAGCGCGAGGTGGTGGCGCTGTTCTACCTCAGCGGCTGGCCGCAACCACGCATCGCGGAGTTCCTCGCCCGCCCGCTGGGCACGATCAAGCGGCTGCTGCACGAAGCCCGCCGACACCTGCACAAGGAGCTGCTGGCCATGGGACTCGACGACGCCCAGTCCTGCAACCCTGGCCCCGACTTCACCGACCGCGTGCTCAACGCCGTGACGCAGGTGCGCGTCAAGCCCGACGGCGACGGCGCGCAGGTGTTCCTC
Organism: Phycisphaeraceae bacterium; assembly: GCA_007125385.1. Taxonomy (GTDB): domain Bacteria; phylum Planctomycetota; class Phycisphaerae; order Phycisphaerales; family Phycisphaeraceae; genus SKPT01. Next base: position 2,307 of record SLDI01000431.1, read on the forward strand.
ACCGACGAGCGCGGCCGCTCCATGCTCATGCTCGTCAGCGCCGGCTCAGGCCAGGCCATGGCTCCCCACGCCCGTGGTGGCACGCCGCCGGCCGACACGGATGATGCCTACCACGCCATGCTCGTCGCCCTGCGGCAACTGGATTGGACATTGCGCGAGCTCGAGGTCACGGAACTGAAGCTGCACACCTTCCACGGCCGGCTGCGCCTGAGCAACGGAAGGCGCGAGCTGGACATCGACTGCCGCCCCAGCGACGGGCTGAACCTCGCCCTGCGCGCCCATGCCCCCGTCTTCATCGCCGACGTGCTCGCCGAGCATCATCACCTGCGCGACCTGGAGGGCCAACCCCTGGCCCCGCAGCAGCTCGATGATCCAGAGTTCGGGTTGCCCGGCGGCGCACTGTTCATGATGGACCCGCCATTCGCGGACCTCTGGCAGGTGGTCGAGGCAGTGAAGCGGGACCCGGAGAACGCCCGGGCCCGCCACTCCCTGCTCAGTTGCGCTCCGGACTTTCGCTTTCGGCCGGCGAAGGTAAGCGACGTTTCCGCAGGCATGGCCCCGCTCGAACAGTGGGTTGAGAGTGCCCAAGGCCACGCTGAGCGGGCGCTGGCCCTGTCTCTGCTCGGCGCGGTGCGGCTGTGGGCGATGAAGGATGCCGCCGCAGCGGTTGAGCCGCTCGCCGAAGCCATGCGTCTGGCTCCGGATGATGGCGGCATTCGGCTTGACCTGGCGACCGCCTACGCCCGGCTCGGCCGCGCGGATGAGGCGCTTGAGCTGTTCAACCAGCCCTTCCATGTAATGAATGAGGACGCCGCGCACGTCGCCCGCCACACCGGCAACCTCGCCGACATCTGGGATCACCCGCGCTTTGAGCAGGTCATCGGCCCGCCGAACCCCGACGCCCGCCTGACCGAGCTCAACGCGGTGATGCGGATGCCGATCCACCGCCGACCGCCGGACGATCCTGAAGCCGCCCGCCGCAATGAGCGGGCACGCCGGCGTCTGCGCCTGTCTGGCCCACCAACCATCGATGACGAAGGCCTACGCGCAGAGCTGGCACGGCCGGAGCAGGTTGACCTCCCTGCCCAATTCAAAGCGGCGGACCTGCATCGCGCAACACGACTCCGGTGGAACCATGGCCAGAGCGGCGCGGCGCCGAGCCTGATGCTCGATCTCGAGCAGGATGAGTCGCTCACCGTGCCGGTCGCTGAATGGGAAGCCGACATCGTCGCCGGTGCCTTCAGCGCTGGCCGGCCCGCTCGCCCCCAGACGGCGACGCTCTTCGTGACGATCTTCAATGCGATCGGATGGCCAGTTCATGCAGCCGTCCTCCGAACCAGCGACGGCGAACTCGGCAAGGCCGAGCTGCTCCTGCGCCACGACGATCGCATCGAACAGGCGACCTTCCCCGCCGCCACTGCCGCGGCCATCGCCGCCGTCGCGCAAGTACCGCTGCCGGTGGATCTTCAGGCCCGCTCATGAATGCCGGCAGCAAAGGATGCTAGCCGCTCACCTCACCTCCCCCTCTGCTCCTCCCACCGCACCGGCAGGTGCTTACGCAGTGTTTCTAGGCTGATGCGGTCGGGTTCGTCCCTCTCTCCCGCAGAATCGCTTCGACGATGTTCGGTACCACGACTGAACGCCTCCACGTCAACTGGGCGCGCCAGCGCCTGATTAAAGGTGGGTCCGGCTTCGTCGCTGCTGCTGCCCCTCCGCCTCACTCGTTGCCCTGCACCGTGAGCGTGGGCCCCTCCTCGCCTTGCTCCACGTGCAGCGTCTGCCCGCTCTCGTCGCCCTCCTGGGGGTGATCAATCGAGAGGGTCAACCCCTCGTCCTCGATGACGACGCGAGCGGCGGCCCCCTCCGGTGCCTGCGCCTGATCGAGAAGCTCGCTCAAGTGTTCCCGGGCGGCGTCGGTCAGTATGAACATGGTGAACTCCAACGGGTGGACGGCGAAGGGTGCTGACGCCTTTGCGGCCGCCGGCGATCCCGCCCACGGCCCAGGCGCACCGGCACCCTAACCGCGCGGGGCGAGGATCACAACGCCGACGCCGGCATAGCCATCACCAGCCCCGCTCAAGCCGGCCCCCTCCCCTCTTGCCCCTGCCCTCGACGCCGGCGACAATGAAGCTGACAGCCGCGCACATAAAGGGATGTGTCCATGTCCCGCGTCACCACCTGTCTCGCCAGCCTGCTGCTCGTCGCCGTTGTCGCCAGCCCCACCAGCGCCGCAATCCTCGCCCACCACCACGACGAGGATCGCCCGCCCGAGCACGAGCTGCGCTTCGACGTCGAGACGGATCGCCTCGTCTACCGGCCCCACGACCCGCTGACGATCACCGTCTCCGTGCACAACCCCAACCCGCACCCGGTGACGCTGACCTTCCCCTCCTCGCTCCAAGCCAGCTACGTCATGGACGATCACTACGACTGGGCCCACGGCAGGCCCGTCCTTCACGTCATCACCCACGTCGAGGTCCCGGCCCGTGGCTCGCACGCCTGGCGCTTCCGCCACGACTGGGATGCCTACACCCCAAGCGGTGCCAGCTCCGTCGTCGGCTACGTCGTCGGGCAGGGCCACTCCGACCCGGCCCATTTCCGCGTCATGGACGAGCACCATCACCACCATGACACGCCGCCACGCGGCGACATGAACCGCGACGGCCACGTCGACACCGCCGACGTCGCCGACTTCGTCCTGGCCCTGACCGATCCCGCGGCCTACGAGCATCGTCACGGCTTCGACCCCGCCGAGGTCGGCGACATCAACCAGGACGGAGTATTCGACACCGCCGACGTCGCCGCGTTCGTCCAGATGCTCACCGGCCACGGCCACAACACCGTCACCGAAGCCGACGACATGTTGAGCGGCCACGGCCTCCACACCAGCATCCCCGAGCCGGGCACGCTGGGGATGCTCGGCCTGGCGAGCCTGGTGTTGCTGCGACGCCGCCGGCTGCGCTGACTCACCCGGCATCAACGCCCAGTTCGCCGCCAGGGCCGCGGCCTGCGGCGTGTCGCCGCTTGTTGCTCGGGCCGTAGAACTGGATCGATCGCGCCTGGTCGCGGCGTGGTGAGAGATGCTGGCCATCACGCGTCCCCCGGTTGTTGGTGCAGGTTGTCCAGCCAGCCGCGTAGCTGCTCGGGATCGAACAGCCAGCGTCGGCTGAGCTTGACGGACGGTACCGAGCCGGCCCGCACCGAGTCGTCCAGCTTCGCAGGCTGATCCCCGGCCGGCGTGCCGCCGCCATTCGATCCATCAGGGCCGAAGCAGCCGATGCGTGGCGACGGGGGTGGGCGCAAGAAGAACCCCCGGCCTTCGGAGCGCGGCCGGAGGTTCCGCTTTCGCATCATCGAGGCCGAGGCGCCTTACTTGGCGCCGGCGGCTTCCTTGAGGTTCTTCAACGGCGTGATCTTGACCTTCTTGCTCGCGGGCTTGGCCTTGAACATCATGGGCTCGCCAGTGGCCGGATTGCGCCCCATGCGGGCCTTGGTCGCCGGCTTCTTCCGGACCGCGATCTTCGCCAGCCCGGGCAGCTTGAACACCTTGCGCTGTCCACCTACGCCCCTCCACCAACAAGTCGACTGGTACAAGCTGCGGGCGGGCAGGTGTGATTGTGCACGTGCCGTGAGGCCGTCCGCGTGGGGCGCGCTGTGCGGCGGGGTGGCATCGGGTACCCTCTTGCTCATCAGCGGGCACACCACGCTGAGCCTCCACGGGCCTGCGGGCCGGGAACGAGCATGAGCTTTCGAGCCATCATCCTGGGTATGCTGATGGGCGTGGGTGTCGCGTCGTTCGCCTTCTTCAACGACGAGATCGTCCGCCAGACGCGGTTCATCGGTAACTACCTGCCCATCTCGGTCATCGGCGGCCTCATCATGCTGCTGATGCTGAACGTCGTGATTGCGGCGCTGCGTCAGCGCTGGGCGCTGCGGCCGGTGGAGATCGCCGTCATCGCCGGCATCGCGCTGGCGGGGTGTGCCTGGCCAACCGGCGGCTTCAGCCTCTATTTCTCCGTGTTCGTGTCCGTGCCCAACTATTGGCAAGCCACGCAACCGCACTGGCACGCCAACCACGTCATGTCTTATGTGCCCGGCGGCGCGGGCGAGGTGGCCCTGGGCCACGTCCAGGACTGGCCGGCGCTCAGTCGCAAGGTGCAGCGCGGCAGCACTGACGCCGACACCAGCATCGGCCGGCAGCTCTGGGCGCACACGAATGACACGGGCCGTCATGCCTGGCAGCAGACCTGGGAGGCCCGCGTCTATTCGCCGCAGCAACAGAGCGAGCTGCTGCGCGCGATCAACACCGCCCTGGGCAGCGAGGGGTTCTTCGCGGATGAGCTCGTGCCGGAGCAGCCCCCGAGTGATCTACAGCGCTGGCTGAGCCTGCGAAACAAGCGCGACCTCGCGGGTCACGAAAGGGTGCACCTGAACCGCGCGCTGCTCGCCGCCAATGCGGACGGTGCAGTAATGCCGGCGCCGCGCGGTGGCGGCATTCTGCTTAGCGGTGGCCGGGACGACGACGAGCGTTATCTCGCATTCGTCCACGGTGATCCCGACTCCTCCATGCTCGATCCGGATCACGTCAACTGGGCCGCCTGGGCGCCGCCGATCATGCTCTGGGGCGGCACCGCCCTGCTGCTGGGTTTGGCCACGGTCTGCCTCGCGCTGATCGTGCACCCGCAATGGGCGCATCGCGAGCTGCTGCCCTACCCGATCTCGCAGTTCATCACCGAAATCAGCGCGCGTCCCTCCGACTCGTTCCTGCCCACCATCGCGCGCAATCGCTTGTTCTGGGGCGCCTTCGCGAGCGTGCTCGCGCTGCATCTGCTCAATGGCATCTCTGCATGGTTCCCAGTCCTGCCCAGCATTCCGCTGAATTTCGACTTTTCACCGCTGCGCGAGTTGTTCCCCAACGCCAGCCGCAGTGCCCTCTCGCACACGCATTTTGAACCGCACCTCTACCTGACGGTGGTCGCGTTCGCGTTCTTCATCCCCGCGAACGTATCCTTTAGCCTCGGGATATGTCATCTGCTGTTCATGGCGCTGAGCGCCATGCTCATCAGCCAGGGCGTGTCGTTCGGCTACGGCAGGCCCGAGCCGGTGCCAGCGAATTTTCTGCGCTTCGGCGCCTTCGCCGCGTTGGCGGTGGCCATTTTTTACAACGGTCGGCGCTACTATCTCAATGTCGCCGGCAGTGCCCTGGGCCTGGCGCGCCTCGCGGAGACGCCGGCCTATGCGCCGTGGGCGGCGCGCATCATGGTCATCAGTGTGCTCGCGGCCGTCGGCCTGCTCGCCAGCTCCGGGTTCGACTGGACGCTGGCCACCATCTTCGTGCTGCTGGCGTTGCTCACCTGGCTGGTGCTCAGCCGCATCGTCTGCGAAACGGGCGCGTTCGGCGTGTCGTCACCGTTCATGCCCATCGCGATCATGCTCGGCCTGCTGGGCTTTGAAGCCCTCGGACCGACGGGCCTCGTCCTCGTCGGCCTGGCGAGCTGGGTGATCATCCCCGATCCGCGCGAGTCGTTGATGCCCTATGTCAACAACGCGCTGCATCTCGCGGACCGTCACCGCGTGCGCCTCCCGCGGCTGGCGCTGTCGCTCGGCCTCATGAGCCTCGTTGCCGCCGGCGTCGCCATCGTCGCCGCCATCAGCGTCCTGCATCGTCACGGCGCACTGACCATGCGCGGCTATACCGTCGGCGGGCCCACGCGACAGACCTTCAACTCACTCGTCAACGAGCACAGCGAAGCCCATGCGCGCATGACCCTCGCGGAAGCCACGGCTGCCACCGGCCTCGACAAGCTCACGCTCATCAACCCCGATCCAACGGCCTACGGCTGGATGGCGCTCGGCGTCGCCCTCGTCGCCATCACCACCGTCGCCCGCCTGCGCCTCCCCGGGTGGCCACTGCACCCGGTCATATTCCTCATCTGGGGCACCTGGGGCGCCGCCTACCTCGCGCTCTCATTCCTGCTGGGCTGGATCGTCCGCACCAGCGTGGTGCGTCTGGGCGGCGCCCAGGCGTTTCACCAGATCAAGCCGTTTATGGTCGGCGTCATCGCCGGCGAACTGCTCGCGGGCCTGTTCTGGGTCCTCGTCGGCGCAGCCTACTACTTCATCACCGGCCAGATGCCCCAGGCCTACTCGATCTTCCCGCCAAGGGCATGAGCCCGACACGATCCCACATCCGCGCATGCCGCGCACTCCCGAGGCCGTCGCGTCGGAACTCGTGCGGAACATGCCTCTGGCGCTGATCGTTCGCGCTCAACCCAGCACGCCGCGCAGCGCGGATGGCTGCACCCGCACCATCGCAGTGCGGTCGCTTATGGGTGAGGCTCGCCGATCGCATCCACAAGAGGAATCGAAATGTCGAGGAACCCGAAACACGGGCAAGGAGCGTCCAAGCAAATAGTCCGGCTCACGCCGGAGCACGACCACGAGATCTACCTGATCGAAGTCATGGAGGCGCTGGCCCGCGCGGGGCGCGTCTACGCCCACAATGAGACGATCCTGCTGGAGAGCGAAGGTCGTCTCAACCCGATCAACAACGGCGGCCAGATGGCCCAGGTCGCCGGCCGCCTGGTCAACATTGTCAAGGTCAACCACACGGGCACGGCCAGGACGATCACCCGCCGCGGCCGGCGGTCACGGACGCCCCGCCATCGACGAACAGCCCCTGGCCCGTGATGTTGGCGGCCTCGGCGCTGGCCAGAAACCAGATCACCGCCGCGATCTCCGCCGGTGAACCGGGCCGCCCGCGCAAGCCCGTCACCACCTGCCACAGCGCCTCGGGGTCCCGGCCTTCCCGCCTCGCCTTGCGCTGGTGAAAGTCCGTCACCACGAAGCCCGGCAGCACGGCGTTGACCCGTATCCCCTCAGGACTGTGAGCCACCGCCAGGCTGCGCACCAGCGACAGCAGCGCCGCCTTGGTCGCGTCGTACAGCGGCATCTCCGCCCGGCCGACAAGCGCGTGCCCCGACGAGACCAGCACGATCGAGCCCTCGCCGTGCTCCCGCATCGCCGGGATGACGGCCTTGCAGGCAAAGGCCTGTCCCTTGAGGTTGACGTTGACCACCTCGTCCCACTGTTCTGCCGTGGCGTCGATGACCCCGCCGAAGTGCCGCGCCGCCGCGTTGCCCACGAGCACGTCGACCCGGCCGAAGGCGCTCAGCGCCGCCTCGACCATGCGGCGATTGTCTGCCTCGCTCGCCGCGTTCATCTCCACGAGCAACGCGGACGAGCCTTGATCCTGCAACGCCTGCACCGTCCGCTGGCCATCGTCAGCGGCGCGGTCCGCCACCACCACGGCATAACCCTCGCGGGCAAACCGCTGAGCCGTCGCCCGCCCGATGCCGGCCCCGCCGCCGGTGATGATCGCAACTTTCGGCTCGGCCATGAGCTTCTCCATCTGTGCAGGCCGCACCGCCCGAACCGGGGCGGCACACGGTGCCATCGAGATCCACCGCGACCTTATACTGCACCGTTGGCCTGTGACGTGCAAGACGGGGCGTTCACCGCCGCGGCATCACCCTGCTCGAGCGGTATATCGCCGAGATAGGATCGCACAACGGTCGAGCAGTCATCGACCCCTCACGCCGCCGCGCGGCCCGAGCCATCTTCCGCGATCTCCGCGAGGGTGAAGTCCTCCAGCACCTTCATCTGCGCGATTTGCCCCTCGACCGGCTCCGTCGCCCACGACGCCAGCGACCAGCGCAGCCGGTTCGGGTCCGTGCCAAGATGCGGCGTGGATGCGAGCATGTCGACGGCTTCGCACTCGACATCCTCCACGCGGCCGGCCTCGAGCGGAATCCAGCGATCCTCCCCGCGGTACGAAAAGATCGCGAACCACTGCTCGTGCTCGTTGCCGGAACGGTCGGCAAACAGGGTTATCCTGAGCGTGTCTCGCATCGGCCTGGGGGTCTCATGGGCAAGCTGTCAACGCCGCGCAACGCCCGGTCGCGGCGCATGCGGTGCCGCGGTGGTCAAGGTGACGGGGGCGAATGCGTTCGCAGCGCGGTGTGTCATGTCAAACGGCCACCCGCCGCTGGTGATCAGGCGCGGCCAAGCGATCAGCAGATGGCAACGGCCCCGCCCCCGGGGCGCCCTGGCCTTTGCTACGAACGCTGTCTCGACGGCGTTCACCACGGTGCGGGTCCCCTTGCTCGCTCACACGCCTCACCACGGCACGGACCATCCGCGGGAACCGCGGGCATCCCGGCGCATCCAACTGGCCAGACGCTTGTGTTTCACCCCAGGAGATGCCGCCATGCCGACGCCCCGCCCGC